>JASHRR010000020.1 GCA_030037185.1 Xanthobacteraceae bacterium
AACACATGCGACGCAACATTCATGGATCGCGTCGTGAAGGAGGTTATGCCGGCGGTGCTCGTCCTTAACGCCGGCGCTCGGCTGAAGATGGGAACAATCGATACTCTGACGTTCGACGAATTTTCGACCAACTAGAATACGGACGTCAAAGGCGGATTTTGCGGCATCCAGGCGGCGCTGAAAGCGCCGATGCCGAAAGGTTCCCGGGTCCTGCTCATGTCGAGTGGCGCGGCTATGGTGTTGGGCGCTCCGCAGATCCCGCCGGCCAGTCTGCGCTTGTCGGGCGGCTACATCGGCGCCAAGCGCATGCTGTGGTTCATGGCCCACAGCGCGAATGCGGTGGCCAGGGAACGCGATCTCGACATCCACTTCCAGGCGTTGCTGCCCATGCAGCTCATGGCCGGCACGATGCTCGGCCACAGCGTGGCCTCCGAATACGCCACGCGGAGCGGCTTGAGCGTCGAGGACTATCTCTTCAAGAGATATGGGCCGCCGATGTCGCCAGCTCACGTGGGCGAGCAGGTTGCCGACATGCTAGATGGTCCGAAGTTCAGGAGCGGGGTCGCCTACGGGTTGCGCCCTGGGCCTGAGCCGCTGTTGTTGGATGTGTGATGCAGGACCAAGAATTCAACCAATTCCTCGCCGAAATGCGCCCGCGGTTGCATCGCTACTGCGCGCGCATGACCGGCTCGGCCATCGACGGCGACGATGTCGTCCAGGACGTCTTCGTCAAGGCGATCGTGGCGTGGCAGGCGGATGGGACGGTTGAAAATCCGCAAGGTTGGCTGTTCCGCATCGCGCACAACGCTGCCCTCGATCATCTGCGCTATCGCGCGCGCCATCCGGAGGTGCCGTTGGAGAATGACACCGACATGACGGAAACGATGCCCCTATCCGCCCCTGACGACGACATCGTCGCAGTCGGCTTCGGCACGTTTTTGCGGCTGCCGGTTCTGCAGCGCTGCGCCGTTGTGCTCAAGGATGTGTTGGGCCATTCGGTCGAGGAAATCGCCGCCGTTGCCGGATGCAGCGGTCCGGCGGCGAAGTCCGCGCTTCAGCGCGGACGGGAAAACCTGAGAAAGCTCGCCGCCGAGCCGCAGGACGTGCTGGTGCCGCTGCTTGGCGACGAGGACCGGACGCGGCTCTCGCAGTTTGTTGCGTTTTTCCGGTCCGGCGACTTCGACAGTATCCGCCGCACTCTGGCTGACGATGTGAAGCTCGACCTCGTAGCCCGCCTGAAGCTGCAGGGGCGTGACAAGATCGGCCAGTACTTCACACGCTATGCACAGGCGCCCCATTGGCGGTTCGAGCTGGGCGCCGTCGACGGGCGGCCCGCCATGCTGGTGTTCGATGCAAACGGCCCCATGAAGATGCCGGCGCATTTCGTCATCGTCGAGTGGCGGGACGGTCGGATCGCTGAGATCCGCGATTTCCTATTCACACCCTATGTGTTGGAGGGCTCCGACTGGGTCCGGCTCCGCGCACATTGATCACTTCTCAGCGCCTCCTATCTCATGATCTGGTCTCTACCGCGCTTCCGGAGGCGGCCCGGATCGCATTGGAGAAGCTGATGGCCAGTGGCAATTACGCCACGAATCACGCGGCATGCGCATCTCCAAAAAGGCTCGCACGCGCATCCTCGCATGCACCGACATCGAGCAAATCGACGCGGGGCTCCGCAAGGTTGCCTCGGTGGCGTCCGTTGACGAACTGTTCTGAGCCAACGCTGGCCTCCGCCAGGGCGCCAGCGCCGTGAAGATGATCGCCGGATCCGTCGCCACCGTCGCGTCGAAGACCACCGCGCCATCAAGGCTATGGACAACGCAGATCGCAGTCCTGGTGGCCGAGGTGAGAGTTTCCATCATCGCAGCATGTCCCTTTCGGCGAATCACCATTGATCCACCACTGCGCTGTACTCCAGCTCGACGCTGCGCTTCCGTTCGCTCGCGCCCGATTCCGTCGCCAGTGGTAATCGAGCGGTGTCCCTTTTCCTCAAAACCCGCGCATTCATCGACGCCGCGACGGAGCTTCGTCATTCCAATTTCGGCGCGGATTGCTGCACCGAACGTCGCACGAACACGCTATCGACGTGCGGCCGAGTGGCGGTCGAACGGACCGTTCGAGCGTCGTTTTTCTGTTCGCCGGCGGCTGTCCGCTGTCGTTCCCCGTGCCTTCCGGCATCTCGAAATCGGGTGCGTCGCCTTTGGCAGCGGTCGCCAGAACCCTGTCGGCAAAGCCGTTGTCGGGCCGCTCCCACGATCCGTGGTAGGCCGCAATGGCGCAGTGGTTCGGGTCTCCTTTGGAGCGGGTGGAGGTTCTGCACAGCTCGACGAGCTGCGCGATCTGGCGTGCGCCCGAGGCAATGTTGGAGCATGGGGTGAACATCGTCGCCGTGACGGATCGAGGTGTGCCCGGCAGGCCGTCAGGCCGACCTGCATGACGACAGTGTCTGGTTGAGTGTCGCGCACGGCGTCTTCTATGCTTTTGAGGACCTGGGGGTGGTGCTGGCCCGACACTGAGAAGGCCCACGGTTCACCGCCCGACTGGTGCCAGGTCAGTGCGTGCATGATCTTCGGGTAGCCGACATTGACAGTTTACCGGATTGCAAGCATCAAAGGCACAACCCTTGGCACGCGTCACCGTTGCTGCATCACTCTGCCTTAGTCCCGGAGTCTTTGATGATCGGTCACCATTTCTCGGCGTCGGCCTTCACGAGCGCGCCGAGCGGCGACCCCAAATCGGAGCCGCCGGATGTTTGGCGATGCTATGGTGCCTCAGTCGCCTCAGTCGCTCCAGTGCTTCCCGCCGCAGCGGAAATGTTCCTGGGTGCTTGGCAACATGGAATAGTGGGTGAGTATCCAGTCAACTTGTACTTATAGGCACCCTGGGTTTTCCCGAAGACTGTGCTAAGTTCTCCGGCGGTGTACAGATTCCCGTTGGTGTCGACGCCGAGAAGGTGTCCGATGTTGGAAGTGCCCGTCTGACCCACCGGGCCTCCTTTGGGAACGGTCTTAACCGTGCCGAGGATCTCAAGCGTCCTGCGGTTTAGGATCCAGGCGTCAGGCGTTCCTCCGACATATAAAAACCGCTGGCCAGGGTCAGGTGAAAAAGCGAGCCCTCTTACCTGGAGATCTGCCAAATCGGGGCCTACAAACTGTTCTGTGAGGAATTTGCCGTCGGGTGTAAACACTTGGACGCGTTTGTTTCCACGATCAGCGGCATACAATAGCTGATCGTTTGAAACTTTTACGTCATGCATAGGTGATCCGAACTGCTGCAGAACTTCTGAAACGGCGGTCCACGGGTCTTGCTTAAGGGCAGCGCGTGCTGGGCGCCGGTCCATATCGAGCGGTGTGTGGCCATAGGCGCCCCACATGCGAATGAACTCTCCCGTATTTGCGTTGAACACGATGATGCGGCTATTCCCGTAGCCATCAGAGACATAGACTTCGTTATTCTTAGTATTGACGAAAATATCTGTTGCACCCTTGAGGATATGGGTGCTGTTGCTGCCCGTTTGGCCACTCTGGCCAATGGCCATCACGAATTTACCGTCGTTGGTAAACTTCAGAATTTGGTTGTCGTTCGGAAGACCGGCGGGGTTGTTCGATTTGCCATCCGCATTCCCCTCAATCCACACAAATCCGTTGTCATCCACGAAGAGTCCATGCTCGTTCGATGGCCATTGATACCCCGCGCCGCTTTGGCCTCCCCAACCCTGAATGAAATTCCCCGCTTGGTCGAATTCCATGACGGGCGGCGCGGCGGATGCTTGATCCTCTTTGGGAAGCCTGCGCGGGCGACTAAGGATCCATATGTTGCCCTTGTTGTCGCCGACAACGGCAGAGCCAAACCCCACCTTCCACTTTGACGGAATCTTGGGCCAGTCGGGGTCTATTTGGAATTGAGGCACACCCCCTTCTCCCCAATGGGGAGCTTCCAAAGATGCGGCCTGAGCGGCCGCTGGCCTGAATGCATGCGGGATTCCCCACAGCAAAGTCACCGCCGCCAATGCAAAATTGATTAAACGATTGCCCTTCATAGGTCCTCTCCTTTTAGCCAACATTTCGAGAGCGATTATAATCCGGTTTGGCGACACCTGCCGTAAGGCCGGCTTCGACTGCACCGGGTGTAGGACTGCTGCTCGAGCCTAACTGAGGGTCATGGCCGCACGCCCGGACTTCGCGACGGATCTTCGTGCGATGCGCAAGCGCCACTACTTGGGCACAAATCTGGCACAGCGGGCAGCGACACTCAACGATTTACAGCGACATCTAGCGATGCTAGATTCCTGAAATCGTTAGATTCATCAATTAACTCAGTGTGCTAGAGCCCCGTCGAAGGCAAAGGTCAGAGGTTCGAATCCCCTCGGGCGCGCCAGTAGAAGTGTAACCCATCTGTCCGGTACGAAATGGAACCTATGTCTCGGGCCGCTCAGCCCATTCTCCCACCCGACGGGTCATTGCCAAGTGCTGTAATTCAGCGATGTTCCTCGATTCACCAAGGGACACTGGTTGTCGTGTTCCGGAATCGCTTTCCGACGCGCGCCTCCACTTAAAATGCGGGTCACGACAAGAGAGCGGCGCGTCGGCGTCGAGCTTGCCGATGACTTGCCGACCTATACTGGTCACTCCGGCAAGTTTATGTTGAAGCTGATCGCAGCTTGGATTGCGATGGGTTTCCGTAGACCTGAAATCACCTTAGGGAAGACAGTACGTAGGGGTCAGTAAGCCTCCGCCATATTGCGTCTGTAGCAAGCACAATCCCAAGACCGCTATTGGCCTGGCTCGGAAGCGTCAGCCGCCGCCGGTCCCGGCGTGTGCGCCGGGCGGAGCCGGCGCAAGGCTCGCATTTCGTCGGAGGGATGCGTGCTCGGGGTGCCGTTGTGGACCCGCCGGACGTGGAGCACAGCGCCGTTGAAGTCGACTTGGTCCCAGCGCAGGTCGCCGACCTCGGATACCCGTAGCCGGTGCCGAGCTTTCGGGCTTTCAGGCGTCCTGATAGGGTTCGCGTCGCCAAAATCCACACCACAAGCCCTGAATCATCAAGGAGGGAGATAGTCATGAAGACAAGTATGTTTGCGGGCTTATTGCTTGCGTCGACGTTTATCGCGGGCGGCGCGGCCGCGCAGCCGGCGCCGTTCAACGCGACCGGCGTAACCATGGGGCACTGGCACATCATCTCCAATAACGTCGATGCCAACAAGAAGCTCTTCCTCGCCATGGGCGCCAAGATGTTCGACGTCGGTGGCAATCCCCTGATGATGTTCCCGGGCGTCTACATCAACCTCAACCTCGGCCAGGAGAAGGGCGAGGGCGGCACCGTGGGTTCGGTCGTCAATCACGTCGGCTTCATCGTCAACAACGTGCAGGAGCAGGTCGCGAAGTGGAAGGCTGCCGGCGTGACGGTGCTGCCGGGCACCAACAACCGGCCGGACCAAGCCTTCGTGGTGACGCCCGATGGCGTGCGCATCGAAATCTTGGAGGACAAGACGCAGACCGTGCCGGTGAAAAACGAGCACGTCCACCTGTTCGTGCCGGAAAGCGATATCCCGAAGGCGCAGGCTTGGTACGCCAAGACCTTCGGCGGCACTGCCGGCACTCGCAATAATGCCGCGGTGGTGGACGGCATTCCGGGCGTGCAGATTCGCTTCGCCAAGGCCGATACCGCCCAAGCGCCGACCCGCCATCGCATCCTCGATCACATCGGCTTCGACGTGAAGGATCACGCCGCCTTCGTGAAGAAGCTCGAGGCCGATGGCATCAAGCTGGACGAGCCGCCACGCCAAGCGACCCCGGCCAGCAACAAGATCACCTACATCACGGATCCCTGGGGCACCCGTATCGAGATCATCGAGCGAGCGCCGCTGGGCGCGCCGGTGAATTGAGGCCGGACCCCGGCACACCTCGTCGCCGGGCTCGTCCCGGCGACTTCGTTTATCGCAGGCGAAGGTCTTCCTATGTTTTTTGCAGCGCGGGAGGCCAGTTTTGCCCTTTAGCTGCTGTGACCATCGATCCCCTGGGTACGACAGGTTTCGAAGGTACTGCGGACCAAATGTGGTTTTAGAATCGCCGCGCCGACGCCGCGGCCTTAAAGCGGTATGGCCAAGCGGATCGCGCCGCAGCACAATTAAGGCGATGAGCCACCGAATGGCCAGCCCCGAATCGACACCCGAGCCGACCAGCTCGGCAACTACCGGATCGGTGCAGCCTCGGGCTTGAGGGCGGCCCCGGACCCGCGATTTGGTAGCGGCGACAAGAATTCCCAAGAGTACCTGACATGCCCACTCTGTCGTATCGAGCGTCCAGTTCAGTTAGCAGCTCGGTCGTCAGCTCGCGCTCCAGGTTGAATAGCGCCTCCAGAATCTCGGGGATCCGCTCGATCGCCGGCTGCGGCGGCTGAACTTTCTCATTTGGTAACGGGGCTCATCCATTGGACCAGCGCGTCATCGAAACAACCTTTCCGGATCCTCAGTGCTGGCAGCGCGGAGCTGCTGCAGCAGGTTGCGCGTCAGCTTTGGCTCGCGCGCATACAGCTCTTCGATCGCCGCCGCGATGCTGTCGAACGCCGAGAACGCTTGCCGGGTTGGGCGACGGCGGCGCCGCGCTCTCTGCTGGTACTGCCGGCGGCACCATGCGGCCCTCGTACTTATCAGGCGGCAAGCTCAATTGAGCCCTCGCATTGCCCTAATACGGGCAGCGGCGCGCGCTGTAGCGTCATCCTCGCCCGGGCTGGCACGCACCTGGATAGCGGGCGGCGCAACAGGCGACGCCGACGTTATTCCGAGATCGCCGGCACCGGAGCCAGGCGTATACTCGAATCGACAATCTTGCGAACGATGATACCCACGCCAGACCTGGTGAACCGCTTCGGATGCTTTGCATGCAGAGCTGCGACCACGTCATCCTTGATGCTCAACGCAATGACAGGACTCGCGCACGCGATATTCTTGTCACGCGCCTCCAGTTCCTCCTCGTTGCCGCAACAGCCTCTTCGACATTCGTCATGCCCTTGGGGCCATTTTTCACAACAAACCGGAACGGATTGTAGCTGGAGCCCTCATCCTGGCGCCGGGCAAAGCTCGCGCTGTACCAGCTGTTGCAAATTCGGCATTAGTTCAACTCCTCGGCCGGCGGATGCTCGACCTCGCCGACATTACCGACGTCGAGCCGAGTGTTAAGCTCGACCAGCTCGGCAGTGGACAGCTCCGAGATCTTCCGGGCCATCAAGATCAAATCGACGCTCTGGCAAGGTTTGCCCACACCCCTATCCAACAGGTGCATCGCGGCCGCAAGGCGATCGCGAGGCGTCACGCCCTTGATCGTGCCCCGCATGATCGACAACAGCATCGATGCATTCGGCGGAATGCTTGCGCGCCTCTGCAGCCAGATTGGTGATCTGTCGCTTCGGTCTGCCGGCGGGATTGCCGCTTTTGTGCCCGGTGTCGAGTTCGTCGCGGTAGTGTTTGCTGAGCGTCTTCGGGCGCTGCTCACGGCCGTGGAGCCTGTACGAAAGTTGCGAAGACATAGTCGACCAGAGCTTTGATCTCGTCGGCGGTCAAGATCGCCGGAACGGTGATGCCGGCGGGTGTCGACCCCAACGGCATGCCATAGCATTCAACCTTGGTGTAGGCGCCCTTCAGCCAAGCTGGCATAGGCGTCCCCGGAATCCCGCAGCTCACGATCTCCACCATCGTCTCTTTGCCGAACGTGATGTTCCTGAGGCTGGGGCCAACAGGGTAGTCGCCGCCGCTGCCGCCCTGAGCCATGCTACCGTGACAATCGAAGCACGAGGCCCGGGCCCAGGCGTCCTTGCCGGCAACGAGGCCCGAATTGTCCTGTGCCAGGACAGGAACATCCAGTCCAATACAGGCGGCAAGCGCCAGCGCGTGGACACCCAGACTGCCGCGCATGCCACTCATCTCAGCACCTGTGCGATGGAGCGTTCCTGAGGTTTGTCTGGGGGGGTCCAGGGTGATTCCTGTTGCTCTACAGCCATCAGGATTCGGAGCTCGACGGGCCTGGTCGCATCGAGATGATCTCGATAGGGCACGCGCCGGAGTCCTGAAGCATGCAGCAGATAGTGGTCAGCCACCACCTTCATCCGTGCCATGCCATTCCGGTCGGTGGTCGTCCGGTAGGGGTGCATGATGAGATTGACGCCTTCGAGCGGTGCGCCGCTGTCCCGGTCGACGACCTCAATGGTGATTTCATGGTCCGGCGCGGCGACCGTTCTGACGTGGATGCTCAGCGAACCCGGGGAATGCGCGATCGCCTCACTCGAGCCGGCGAATTCCACCGTCCAGTGGCGCGAGCCTATGTCGAGCGGCGCGACAGCCTGAACCTCGGCGTATTGGAGCGCGCTGGACCCCGGCCAGATTACGCCGGGAAGTCTGCCGGAGGCAACGATGGTACCGCGCTCGTCACGGACAGTGAAGGCACCGCCGTCGAGCTTGCAACCACCGGAGCACTTTATGCCGATGTGGAATCTAAAGACCTCGCCAGCCGCGATCGCCGACGGGACGTCCCAGGCATTGATATGAACGTCGTGTGCTTTGACCCTGCAGCGGGCACCGGCACTTGCTCCGGCATGGGCGACGCCGTCGCCGTCGGCGGGCATCAGCACAGTGCTGTATCCGTATTCGCCGAGTTCGATCGGGGCGGTGATGGTGATCTCCGCACCGAAATCGTTTCCCTCGAAGGCTACGAGCGGCGCTCTGCCGACTTCGTGGCCCGCTGCGTCAAAGAACAAAACCGGATCACCCGAAAGATCGTAGTGTTCTGGACATTTCGCTACCGCCGCGAGGGTCACGGCAGCGCCGGCATCGGCCTCCTGAGGTGAAATCGACAGGCTGAGGGAGACATTGAAAAGAACAGTTTCCTGACTCGTCATGGTTTGGCTTCTCGTCTCGCAAACAGTTTTGCCTGATTGATCCCGAACGGGCTCCACACAGCGCCTTACACCGAC
>JASHRR010000191.1 GCA_030037185.1 Xanthobacteraceae bacterium
CTTCCGCCAGCTGGATGCGCCGCTCGACATCACGGACCGCCTCGAGGTACTGGTCGATCTTGCCGCGGTCCGCTGCGCCGAGCCTTCCGCGCAAGCGCTTGACATCATCGGTGACGGCATCGAGCACGCTGCGGTAGACCAAACGTGCCTTCGCGGCGCTGCCGTCGCCGTCGCCGAAAAGCCGCTCGAAGATGGCGCGCGGCCGGTTCTCCATCGGCAGCGGTGTGGTCTCATTGCGCCACGAGATCGTGTTGTAATAGGCGCAGCCGTACGCGGACTCGCAGGCGCCCACCACTTCCGCGGACTCCAGGCCGACCTCAAGCGAGGCGAGCTGAGTGTGTTTACCGAATTCCCTCGCCGCGATCTGATCGACGGAGATGCCGGCGCGCAAGTCCGCGCCGGAGGTCATTCTGGCGTGCGTTCCCGTCAGCCAGGCGGTGCAAGCGCGCGGATGATCGCCACCCACTTCCGTTGCGAGGGCCTTGGATTGATTTTGATCGAGCCCGCTCAGCACCAGCATACGGTCACGGAATTGCGCGAGCGGTTCGAGAATCGGGGTCAGGGCAAAGCCCGCACCTTCGGTTGCGGGCGTCCACTTGTCCATCATGATCCCATTGGGGACCTCGATGAACGCCAGGCGGATCGGCCGCGCCGGCTGCGCGGCGAAGGCCGCGGTCATGGCGTCCAGCACGGGCAGGGCAAGGCTTGCACCCGTCCCGCGCAGGAAGGTGCGACGGGGAATGGATTTCTTGAGGATCGCCATTGCTCACCCTCCTCTCATTTGAAACGGCCTGCTCTTGACGATACCGAGGATGATGGACGACCAGCGATGGTCGTCAGCCTCGCGCACGATCCTGCGAATGACGGGGCGGTCGTATTCTTCGACGCCGCGACCAAGCGCATAGGTCAAGAGTCGTTCGGTGAAGGTCTCTACAAAAAGTTCCCGTTTACTCAGCAAGACCTCGCGCAAGCCCACCGGCCCTTCGAACCTGGTGCCGTCGGGCAGAACCCCGGAGGAATCGATTGGTCCCGTCCCGGGCCCGGCGGAGTCGCGCCACCTGCCAAGACCGTCAAAGTTCTCCAGCGCAAAGCCAAGCGGGTCCATAATCCTGTGGCAAACGGCGCAGGCCGGATTGGCTCTGTGCTGTTCCATGCGTTGACGCATGGTCGCCGTCTTCGCGCTTGCGTCCTCCTTCAACGAGGGAACATTGGGCGGTGGCGGCGGAGGAGGTGTGCCCAAGAGCTGCTCCAGCACCCACTTACCGCGTATGGTCGGCGCTGTTCGGTTCGGATATGAGGTCACCGTCAATATGCTGGCCTGTCCGAGCAGTCCCTGCCGGTTCGGGTCGTTGACCGCGACGCGGCGAAACTCGCTGCCGTATACGCCCTTGATCCCGTAATGCTCGGCCAAGCGCTGATTGACGAAGGTGTAATTAGCGGTCAGCAAATCGACGATGCTGCGATCCTCGCGCAGCGTGCTGTCGACCAGGAGGTCGGTTTCCTGCTCGAGCGCCTGGCGCAAGTTCTCATCGAAGTTCGGAAAGGCTGCCGGATCCGGCTGTATCCTTGCGATATTGCGCAGGAACAGCCACTGACCTGCGAAGTTCTTCACCAGAGCACGCGAACGCGGATCGGCCAGCATGCGCCGGACTTGGTGCTCCAATACTAACGCGTCGCCGAGTTCGCCGCGCTCGGCGACCGCGAGCAGTTCGTCGTCGGGAATGCTGCTCCACAGGAAAAACGACAGGCGCGATGCAAGCTCAATGTCGCTGATCCGGTGCGCGCTCCCGGCCGCCGCGTCAGGAGGATCGAACTCCATGCGGAAAAGGAATTCAGGCGAAACCAAAATCTTCAGCAACGCCAGTCTCACTCCGGCCTCGAAGCCGTCGCTGGCAGCGCCTTGTCGGAAAAGCGCCATTAGGGGCGGCAGGTCGTCCGCAGCAATTGGTCGCCGGTAGGCGCGGCGCGCGAGGCTCGAGACGATCCTTTCCGCGCAATCCTGTTCCTCGGCGGGTGCCGTGGGATGGCAGACGAAAATCCTGTTGCGGCTTACTGTGTTACCTGGCCCTTGCACATTGTAGGGGCCGGCGACCGAAACGTTGCCGACACCTTCGAAGAAGGCCGTCTCGCGGGTATTTGACGGAATACCTTCGGCCTTTACCGTATCTTTAACGAAGGTCGCGATAATCGTTCGTGTGCCTGCCTTCACGGGGACGCGAACTTTGAGATGCGAATCAGGATCGTGTCCGGTTCCGTGGATCTGCTGTCCCGCGCGCGGATCGGCGGGGATGGTGAACAGTTCAAGCCTCTGACCATCGAGCCTCAGGTCCAGCTTGCGTTCCCGCTCGAGTCCCAAGAACTGATCGTATCGGCCTCGCTGCAGGCCCACCGAAATCTCATATTCGCCATCTACCGGGAAGCGGTGACGAATGGAGGTGCCGCCGCGCGAGCCGAGCGGCATCGCTTCGCCCATGCGATCGAGCTGAACGAGGCCCCTCGGAACGTCGTAGGTTTGATAGGATACCGCAAGAGCACTATCGCCCACGGCGAGCGCGCTGATCTTGGATGCCGCCGCGAGGTAGCGTTCCAGCAACAAGGGCGATACCTGCAACACGTCGGCGATGTTGTCGAATCCGTAGCCAATGTCGTCAGCCGGCAACAGCTCCCCAACGTCGACTTCGAGCGCGAGCAGATCACGAATGGCGTTGGCGTATTCGGCGCGGTTGAGACGATGAAGGGTGGGGCGCCCGGGATTTGGTTTAATCTCCGCCAAACGATCGCGTTCGCTCTCGATAGCCTCGACAAGGGCGTTGTAGGTGGCGGCGTCGGGCCGCGGCACCTCCGCCGGCGGCATCTCGCGGCTGCGTAACTTGCGCAACACTTTTTCCCAAATAGCGCCGTTCTCGGTGAGATTGGCGAGGTCCAAGGCCTCCAGGTTCAATCCGGCTCGTGCCTTGGGACCGAAATGGCAGGTGTCACAATAGATCTTCCAGGTTCGCCAAACCAATTGTTGATCGAACTTCTTGTCAGCGACGGTGCCTGCAGAAACGAAATCTCCCTTGGGCATTGCCGCGGCGGTCAACAGAACGGCGGCCGCGAATACCATGGTCACCCACGTAAGTGCTCGGGTGCGAGTCATTCGGCCTCCCTGCCGCGCGTAAGACAATACGCAAAGTTACGCTGATGCATCGCTGCTCGCAAGCCGAGAGCGAGCCGGAATAACCGGAATTGGCGGGCGAGGCTGAAGGAATGGTTTGCGTTCCCAGACGGAGATCATGCGCATCACCAGCTTGTGGTCCGCGGCTACCTCAGCGATCAGCGCGACACGCTGGGGCGCTTCCTCAAGCTAACGATTGAAGGCGATTATCGCGCCTTAGCCGGGTCAAGCAGGTGTCGGGCGAGAGAGCTTCAAACTCAGCGATGCGAAAATCATCGACGCGAGTATGCCAACTTCGTAGCCAAAACACCTCCCAACGCGCAGATTGACCGCGCCGGCGCAGAAAACATTCTCGCCAGGTGGCGCACCCTGGCGCCAGCCGCAATGTCGACGACGACATCGCTATGAGCCTGATCTACGGATTGCGGGCAGAAGTCTTCATCGCTGCGAGGGAGAAGAAATACCAAGCAAATGAGAATCGCCGAGCCGGCGGTCTTTGCCGAATGAATAGCTTTGAGACCGGGAGGATCGGATGACAAAGCTTGCATTGCGCAGCAGAATGCTCGGTGCTGTTGCGTTTCTACGCAAAACGAACAGATGCGCTACACCAACAAAAAGCTCTTGACCGGTCCCATACAAGGCTTGCTCGGCGTTCACTTGCGGTTACGGCCCGCACCGTCGCGCTGTCACCGATTGATGACACGCTTTGCGAAGGCTTCAGCCAGTTCCGTTACCTCCCTGGCTGCCCGCTGCCGGCTGGAGGGTTCGCCGGGTGGGAGTTCCACCCACTAGAAAGCGCCGCTTGGGTCAGGGCGCACACCAACGGACGCGAGACGAGCCACGCCCGGCGGCAGGTGCGACGTCCGGCCGGGATTGGCTGTCGCCAAAGTCTGCGCCATCAAATCGCCTTGAGGTGCCGCATGGGGGAGCCTGGTGCCACGGCTTGCGCAGCAGCAATGATCGCGTTCGTGTCGATGCCATAGTGGCGATAGAGGTCGGCAATGGTCCCGGTCTGGCCAAAATGCTCAACGCCGAGCGGACGAGCGCGATGGCCGTTGACAGCGCCCAGCCAGGCGAGCGTCGCCGGATGTCCGTCCAGCACTGTGACGAGCCCGCAGTGCGGCGGCAGACCGGCAAACAGCTGCTCGATGTGCGAGCGCGCATGAACGAGCCCACGCTCCCGCGCGCGCATCGCCGCCGTCCAGCCCGCGTTGAGCCGGTCGGCCGACGTCACGGCCAGGAGCCCGACGTCGCGCCGGTCTTCCGCGATGAACCCGGTTGCCTGAATCGCCTCGGGGGCGATAGCGCCCATATAGGCGATCACCACCTGGCAGTTCGGTCCGGGCTCGCGCAGCCAGTAGGCGCCGTCGACGATCGCCCTTCGTAGCGCGGGGGTCACGGTGCGCTTGATCTGCTCGATTGGCCGCGTGGAGAGCCGCAGGTAGATCGACCCGCCGGTCTCGTCACGCAGCCAATTACGCTCGCAGGTTCCGTCATCGCCGTCGCGCTGCACGTAGTCGAGCGCGAATGCAAGGATGACGGCGACCTCGTCGACATAGGCGGGCTCGAATGCCGCAAGGCCGTCCTGCGCCATGCCGATCAGCGGCTCGGCGATCGATTGGTGCGCGCCGCCCTCGGGGGCGAGCGTCAGGCCGGACGGCGTCGCCACCAGGATGAACCGGGCGTCCTGGTAGCAGGCGTAGTTGAGTGCATCGAAACCGCGGGCGATGAACGGGTCATAGAGTGTGCCGATCGGAATGAGCCGCTCGCCGTTGATCGCGTGCGACAGGCCGAGCGCCGACAGCAGGATGAACAGGTTCATCTCGGCAATGCCGAGCTCAATATGCTGGCCTTTGGCGGAAAACTCCCAGTTAAACGTGGACGGGATGCGCTCGCTCTTGAAGGTATCGGCGAGTGCCTCGTGGGCGAACAGGCCACGACGGTTCACCCATGGACCGAGATTGGTCGAAACGGTCACGTCGGGCGAAGTGGTGACGATGCGCGAGACGAGTTCGGATTTCTCGCGCGCGAGTTCGTTGAGTAGGGCGCCGAAGCCGGACTGCGTCGACATCTCCGGCTGGATGTTGACGGCGAGCTCTTCGGGTGCCGGAAAGCGCGGCGCCGTGAGCCGGCGCTCGCCGCCGGCCGCAAACGCGACCCTGTCGACGAATGCCTGCAGCCGCTGCGGATCGGTGCGCAGGCCCTCGAAGCGATCCCATTCGTGGCCCGGGCGGATATTCATTGCTAGGCGGAAGCTCTCCATCTGCGCCGGCGTCATCAGGCCGGCGTGATTGTCCTTGTGGCCCGCGAAGGGCAGTCCATAGCCCTTGATCGTGTAGCAAATGAAACAGACCGGCCGATCGTGAAGCATGCGGCCGAATGCGTTGATCAGAGCGGGCAGGTCGTGGCCGGCAAGGTTGGTCATCAGCCGCGCCAATTGCTCCTCCGAGCGGGCCTCGATGAGCCTCGTGACCGGGCCCTGATCGCCTATGTCCTCGATGAGGCGCCTACGCCAGGCTGCACCGCCTTGGAACACCAGGGCGGAATAGAGCTGATTGGGGCAGCGGTCGATCCACCGTCGCAGAACGTCGCCGCCTGGCTCGCGGAACGCCGCTTCGAGCAGTGAGCCGTACTTCAGGATTGCGACCTCCCAGCCGAAGTTGCAAAACAGCTCCTCGTAGCGTTGCCACAGCCCCTCCCGGATGACAGCGTCGAGACTCTGCCGGTTGTAATCGACGATCCACCAGCAGTTTCGCAGGCCCTGCTTCCAGCCTTCGAGCAGGCACTCGAAGATATTACCCTCGTCAAGCTCCGCATCGCCGATCAGCGCAACCATGCGGCCTTCCGCCCGGTCGAGCCCCCAGCCGTGGGCGCGCACGTAATCCTGCACCAGCGATGAGAACAGGGTCTGCGCCACACCGAGCCCGACTGACCCGGTCGAGAAATCGACGTCATCGGTGTCCTTGGTGCGCGAAGGATAGGACTGGGCGCCCTTGTAGCCGCGAAAGTTCGCGAGCTTTTCACGGGTTTGCTTGCCGAGCAGATACTGGATGGCGTGAAAGTTCGGCGAGGCATGAGGCTTGATTGCAACGCGGTCCTGCGGCCGAAGGATTGCGAAATAGAGGGCCGTCATGATGGTTGCGAGCGAGGCGGAAGAGGCCTGATGGCCGCCGACCTTCAGCCCGTCCGTATTCTCCCGCACATGGTTGGCGTGGTGGATGGTCCAAGTCGCGAGCCACAGCACCTTGCGCTCCAGCTCGCCGAGGATGGCGACATCATCTTGAGAAATTGTTTCGTGCATTGCCGCTTCTACATTCGTAACGAGACCGCACAAAGAGTCAGGTGCGGTCATGGAGCGACGCCCCCTCTCCGCCGCCGTCGCTCGCCAGGATTTGCCGAGCGAGCGACGGGCGGCTCCGAGCGCATCGCTTCACCGGACCACGTGACTTACCCGCGCCGACTTTAGGATGCCTTCCTGCACTTGACGACACACCTGGCTTCCGTGACGCCCTGGCGCGCCCAACCCTTCGGGCTGCTTGCGGGAATACACCCGCAAACCGAACCCGTTTGGGACGATAGCGCTCGGACACGTTGCGCATCATACCGCCCGTCGCAATCGAGTTATACGACAGCATGTTGCCGACAGCATGTTGCGGAGCATCGACCAACCGGCATCGTACACGGACTTTGCCATGTTCGTTAACTCAGCTCGCTGCATCGAAATTGTCGGGGTGGAACGTCACCCTCCGGTGGTGGAAATCCCCGCCCTTTAGGACGGGAAGAGGTTAAACAGCCTTGTCCGTTTGACCGTGATATCGACGCTCGACAGCACCACGAATCGCGCGAGAGACAAGTTCGCCAACCTGTTGGCGCTGAATACGGGACTGCTCAAAAAACCAGGGTTCCAATAGAGCCCACCCGCACCGAGGTCGGAGCGCGGCTGCTGGACTGGGACCAGATGAAGCGGTGAGACATCGACACCTCCGCCTTCCATTTCTCATGAAATCACGTCAGGGTCGGTAAGCAAACCTTTGTCCGCTGCGAGCCGGCGCTAAGGCATGATGCCGAAATCCTTGAACGAGTTCTCTTTGGCCGATTGGTGCCGCTTGCGGCCGTTAACGCAGGGCGTCAAGACAGCGCGCTATAAAGTAATCGACCGCGCCTACCGTCGGCGTCCGGCCACTTCCGGTGACGTGGCCTCTGTGGTAAGGTCTCTCAGCGGCCACAGATTGTTGGTCACGATCGCGTTTGATGATCCCGAATTGATATGGTGGCAGACGCGCTTGGTGCGACACTATATTCCGCGCACCTTCCACCTCATCGTCGATAACACTACAACCGACGAGATCGCCCTTGAGATTCGCCGCGTCGCCGCCGAAGCTGGAGCGGCCTATCTTCGCGCCCCCGCAAACCCCTGGTCCGGAAAGGCCGCGAGCCGATCTCACGGGATCGCGCTCAATTGGACGTGGCAAAACGTGATACGTTCGGGCGAACCGGCGGCATTCGGTTTCCTCGACCATGATATCTTTCCGACAGCCCTCGACGATCCGTTCGCGCCACTCGCTGAGCAGGATGTTTATGGCGTGATCCGCCGGGTGGGGTCGCGCTGGTTCCTTTGGGCCGGGTTCTGCATGTTTCGCTTTGCTGCCGTGCGCCATAAGGCGCTCGACTTCGGGCAAGATTGGTTCATCGGGCTCGATACCGGAGGCGGCAACTGGCGTCCCCTCTACCGAGGAATTCCGTGCGCGACTTTGCGCGCGCAGCCGACGCAGTTCCTTCCCTTCAAGGCTGGAGTCGCACTCGCCGACGGACCATTGCAATGGTGCGGGACCTGGCTGCACGAGATAGGGTTGATGGGCGATCGGCGCCTGGCCGCAGAGAAGCGAGCCGCCCTCCTCGCCATGCTCGGACCGCACCTTGAAGCCGCGACTAAAGCCGCACATCACCCTGCCTAAGGGAAACATCAGCTAGGCCGGGCCGCGCAAGCACCGCGTAGCCGAACGCACGATGCATCACCCGGGCAATCACCCCGGCAGCAGCGTCTCACGTGCTTTCGCCGGGTGTCCGGTCCCCAGCAGCGCGAGACAACATGACGTTGCCGGGGGATTCCCGCTTGACGCCGTCAAGTCAGAGCGAACGGCCGAAATAGCTTTTCCAGAGGACGATCTTTAAAACCATTGACAATCCGACGGCCATTAGGTTCATCGATCACCTCCTCGGCACGATCCCAACCGTTACGGCTCTGAAAGATCCCGCGAATGCGTTACGCCAGCGGCGCCGTCGCGCCAAGCCCAGGACGGCTACCGCTCGCCGACGGCGGGGCGGCGGAAATCGTGGTTTGGCGGTTCCGGGGAATAGCCCCCCGGTAAAACCAAGAGCGCAAACCTTCGCGTTTGGACGAGAACCAAGTCCAGGTCCGCAGTTGCGTTGATCGTGCGCGGCATAACTGCAGGTCGGGACTTCGGCCGAAGAGCCTCTCAAGCGAACCCTAAGGCGGGTCGGCAAGAGGAAGCACTGGGGTGCTGCGCATGCGTGATCTCTGGTCCCAGTAAAATCTCGCTCTTTTAGGAAGACGGGCAGCAGCCCCTCCCTGCAGGGCCCTTCAGGGAGGGGAGAGCATGTCACGCCAGCGGCTCTCACCACCAACTGGGCTTCGGCTCAGGCGGATACACCGGCACCGCCGGAACGAAGCCATTGCGGTTCGGCATCTCGACCTTTGGAAGCGTCTTGGCGTCCATCACGTCGGTCTCTTGGATGATGCCGTTCCGATAGAACAGAAACGCTACCACCGAATAAACTTCGTCAGGGGTGAGCGATCCCGGATTACTGGCGGGCATCGCGCGGTTGATATAGTCCCAGACGACTACCGCGTGCGGGTAGTAGCTGATGGCGGACTTTTCATTTTCCTTAAACGTTCCGCGATGCGGGTTGCCGGG
>JASHRR010000192.1 GCA_030037185.1 Xanthobacteraceae bacterium
CGACTTGTCGGAAACCTGCCTTTCCTACATCGCCGGCGTGATCAGGCACGCCAAGGCGATCAACGCCTTCACCAACCCGACGACGAATTCCTACAAGCGGCTGGTTCCCGGCTTCGAGGCGCCGGTACTGCTTGCCTATTCGGCCCGCAACCGCTCGGCCGCATGCCGGATTCCGTGGACGACTTCACCCAAGGCCAAGCGTGTCGAGGTGCGTTTCCCCGACCCGCTTGCGAACCCCTATCTCGGCTTTGCCGCCATGCTGATGGCCGGCCTCGACGGCATCAACAACAAGCTCGATCCGGGCCCCGCCATCGACAAAGACCTCTACGATCTGCCGCCCGCGGAACTCAAACAGATCCCGACCGTTTGCGGCTCGCTGCGCGAGGCGCTGGGCTGTCTCGATGCCGACCGCGCCTTCCTCAAGGCGGGCGGCGTTTTCGACGACGATTTCATCGACAGCTACCTCGACCTCAAGATGTCAGAAGTGATCCGCTTCGAGCACACCCCGCATCCGGTCGAGTTCGAGATGTATTACTCGGCGTGATGCTGATCGTCGCTCGCTGATGCCAAGCTCGAGGGGCGCCGCGGCCACGTAGTCGCGGTTCGAAAACACCTTAGCCCGCCGCGGGCGTGACGTAGCAAAGCACGCGTCGCTGCGAGTCGATGAAGATAATGCCGTGTCCGGTCGGATTGCCGGCATCGAACTTCATTTTTTGCCTCGGAACTGGGATGCGGCTCCCCAGCGGAATGGTGGTGACGGCGCGATGGCCAGTGATGATGGCGACATAGTGGTCGCCCTCGACCTCGAAGTTATCGGCTTCGTACGCGTCGGCCTCGCCGCAGCACGACACCCGCGGATGGTCTGGCTGTTTAAGGTTTTCGAACCATTGTTTGGTCCGAGGATCCTGCGCGTCCCAACGGGTGTCGTCGCGGGCTAAGGCATTCGCGGTGATCAGTAACGTCCATATTGCCGTGAGAAAGGCTTGGACGATGGTCGGCTGCATGACAATGCCTCGATTCGATAACGCGCCCTGTCGCTTGATCTACGCGGAAATTTCGTCAAATCGCCAGTTCCGGCCCACGTTGCGTTCCTGCTTTGCGGGATACTGAAGAATGACGGGCTTTGATGCGTTGCATGCATTATGCCATTCCGCCGTTCCTTAAGGTATCGGCATCACTATATCGCCTGGGCTGATCTCATCATCGATATTCATTCTTCGAACGTCGGCGTGGCGTCATTCGTACTGCGTCGTGCGTCGGTCTCGGGCCACGGTCTTCCCATCGCGCGGCACAAGACCGAGGGTCGGGACCACTCATTTCGCCCTACCAGCGCCGAGCCGCGGTCGCTAGTTTGGCCTGTTTCTTGCCCACAAAAGCGGCGTCAGGAGCCACGATCGAGAGAAGAGATAGTAGAACTTCTAAGACGGTTCGTGGAGGATGAGCCTGGTCCTAAATTAGTACGCAAGCATGACAATTCGCTGCATTATCTCTATTGCTGGAGATGATCCGCAATCCGCGAAAAGGGAATCACTTCGTTTTATCCAGACGAGAGTGAGTTCCGTTCTTTCACAGAGATAATGCCGTGCCGCGCCGCTCAGGCACGCTCGCCAGTGCGTTATTCCGAGTCCACGGGAATCCTGCGGCCTCGTTGTCCGGTTGCGGCCCATTCCCACCCTTGCGGGGGAAGTCAGTGCTACGGCGGTGGGTAGGCTGCCGCTCACAGCTGAGCCGGCCTCAACTAGCCGGCACGCCCTTTGCTTCCGATAATCCTATTTTTCGACGGTAAACAAAGGACTGCGGGTCGATAGGCACGTCCGGGCTGTGCTAAACGGATGCCGGCCTTCTGCGCCCCATCTTTACTGCGCCGCGACGAGCCCGTGACTCGAGGAGGTCCACAGGAAGCGGATGCGGATGAGCATCAGGCGAAGAGAATGTTTCACGAAACCCCTCTGATTACGACTATTGTCGCCGGTCTCGCGCTTGCTTTCGTATTCGGCGCGATCGCCCACCGGCTGCGAGTGTCGCCCCTTGTGGGCTACTTGCTGGCCGGTGTTGCCGTGGGTCCACACACGCCCGGATTTGTGGCGGATCCGGCGCTCGCAGCAGAACTGGCCGAGATCGGTATCATTCTGCTTATGTTCGGCGTCGGGCTACATTTCTCGTTGAGTGATCTGCTCTCCGTCCGCGCGATCGCCGTACCGGGCGCATTAGTTCAAATAGGAGTGGCAACGCTCTTTGGGCTGGGGCTTGCCCTAAGCAAGGGGTGGACGGTTGGCGCGGGGCTTGTGTTTGGGCTTGCGCTCTCGGTTGCAAGCACTGTGGTGCTAACGCGCGCAATTCAAGAACGCCGTCTCATGGAGACGGAACGCGGGCATATCGCGGTCGGGTGGCTCATCGTAGAGGACCTGGCGATGGTGCTCGCGCTGGTGCTTCTGCCCGCGCTGGCCCCGCTCTTCGGCGGGAGCAACGAATCGGTCACTCCTGACCCCCTGGCCGCCTTCTTCGGATTGGGCCTCACCGGCGTGCTAGTGTTGACCTTCGTCAAGGTCGGTCTCTTCGTTGGACTCATGCTCGCAGTTGGCCGCCGCGTAGTTCCTTGGGTGCTTCACTACATCGCGCATACTGGATCACGCGAGCTGTTCCGCCTAGCCGTTTTGGCGATTGCTCTCAGCGTTGCGTTCGGAGCTGCGAAACTGTTTGGCGTTTCGTTCGCGCTCGGTGCCTTTTTCGCCGGGATGATCCTCAGTGAATCAGCGCTCTGCCAGCGCGCTGCCGAGGAATCGTTGCCATTGCGGGACGCGTTCGCCGTGCTGTTTTTCGTATCCGTTGGCATGCTTTTCGATCCAGCGAGTATCGTCCGTGAGCCGTGGTCGATGGCTGCGATGTTGCTCATCATTGTTGTCGGAAAATCCCTTGCTGCCTTCCTAATCGTGCTTGCCTTTCGGCACCCAATTGCCACAGCCCTCACGATCTCTGCTAGTCTCGCGCAGATCGGCGAATTTTCATTCATTCTTGGTGAGTTCGGGGTCAACCTGAACCTTCTCCCGTCGGAGGGCCGCGACCTCGTCCTCGGTGGCGCCATCATTTCGATTCTGCTTAATCCGCTAATGTTCGCGATGGCTGATCGGCTAAGCCAGCGTCTCGAAGGCCATCCTGGTCCCATCGTTACGGCTACGCCAAGCGCTCCGCCTTCGCCGTTGAGTAGCACTGCACTGACAAATCATACTATTCTCGTCGGATATGGCAGGGTCGGCAGGATTATCGGAACTGCTTTGAGAGAAAAGAACGAAAGGTTCCTTGTAATCGAGACTTCAGACCCTCTCATCTCCGATCTTCGAGAAGCAAATATTGAGGTAATCGCTGGCAATGCAGCGCAACCTGACGTGCTGAAGGCGGCGAACCTCCCGGGGGCGAAATACGTAATGATCGCAATTCCGGAGGCCTTTGAGGCAGGGCAAGTCGTGCAACAAGCTCGCGCTGCCAATCCAAAGAGCCAAATAATCGCGCGGGCCCATTCAGACGCGGAAGTTGAGCACCTAAACAGTCTTGGTGCCGACACCGTTATCATGGGGGAGCGAGAGATTGCACGCGAGATGATAGAGTATTTCTCCGCGCAAGAAGCGCAGAAGCCTGACTTAGCATAGGGCCCCGGACGCGCCAGCAGCGGCGCTCGTGTCCGGCACGTTTCTTGCCCGTTTGGGGGTGCGCTCGGTCGCTCCCGAAACATCCGACCGTGCGTAGGCCCGACCTCCCGCTTTCCCAATCTCGTAGAGGTCGGGCCGCTTGATTCCTAGACAGCAACCGTCGAACTGGCGCACAGGACCTTCGGATGCTCTCAAGCGTGCTGGGTGCGAAGCAGCTGCTGCTTTTTCATTTGCCGAGATAATGCGAGTCGGCGAAAATCGCCAGGTTCGTCGTGGCGCGACAACGTTCTTTCGGAAGGTTGCCACCGATCGGCGACCCCGTGGCGTTCCAGGCGATAGCCTATGCCCGATTCCGACATCAGCAGCTTTGGTTGGCTCGGATCGGCCTCGATCTTTCGACGCAGCTTTCGCACCAGACTCCGCAGATACTGCACATTCTCGGACGAGGTATCACACCAAATGTCGTTAGTAAGCTGGTTGTGGGTGATCACCAACCCAAGATGCGAAGCGAGCAGATGCAACAAACGATATTCCTGACGAGTCAATGTAACGTATCGACTGTCGAGGGTCACCGCCCGCGACACGAGATCAATCGTGAGCGGTCCAGTCTGCACTACCGGGTCCTTGTCAACAGCCTTGTGATAACGGCGGAGCACCGCTTCACAGCGCGCGGCCAGTTCGGTCATCCCGAATGGCTTGATTACGTAGTCGTCGGCGCGGCTTCGTAGAAAATGCACCTTGTGATCCTCTTCGGTCTGGATCGACAGCACAATGACGGGGACGTCTGACCGTGACCGTACGGTCCGGAGCACTCCGATTCCACTCATGTCAAGCAAGTCGGGGTCGAGAAGGATCAGGTCGGGTCGAATGTGGGCGACAGCGGTCAGTCCGGCCGAACCATTTTTCGCTGGGCAAACAGAGTAGCCGTAGAATTTCAGACCTACACTGACAAAACGCCGTGTCTGCTGCTCGCAGTCGATCACCAGGATCGTGCTAGCCGGCTTAGGCGATCGGGAGCGGATCGCGCAGTTCGGCGGCTGGGTTGCGCCGCTGACGTGTAGGGGTGCCCCAAGCTTGAGTCTCGATGCCTTCATAACCGAAACCTCCACCGTCATATCGGTGAGGTACAAATTCAGCCATTTGCTGTGTGGCACTCGGCGATAACCGTGCGCAAACCCACGCAGTCAGTAAAAGAGCGGCCCGGGATCACGCACGGACGGGAAACGCTCCAAGTTGCCACTGCGGACCGATCTGGCGATAAAATGCAAATCGTGAGAAGTATTAGTTCGGCTTTGCGGCACGGCAGCAACCCTCGATAGACGGCCGCTCTGGGATTCACTCTGTGCTCGGGAAAAATGTTCGCCGAGTTCGAGACGAAACTAGCCGAAGTCGTCAACTTGAGCGCATTGCGAGAGCCAAGGCGGAAGGTGTCTGCAAAGGTTGTCCCACCCCGACAGACGCAAGTGGAATCCGGACCAGACCGTGGGTGAGCGCGGAATCCTGACTGCAATGGGAATGCTGACCCAGTGCGGGGAGAAACCAACGCCATGGTCAAAACTCTTGGCAGGTTGGGAACATCAGACGAGATTGCGAAGGCTGTCGTATTTTCTTGCCTCCGACGACGGCAGCTACCCACGGGAGT
>JASHRR010000193.1 GCA_030037185.1 Xanthobacteraceae bacterium
CTCATTCTGGAGCTGACCCGGCGGATCGGCTACGAGCATGCGCGGCTGAAGTCCGGCGAGCTCTGGCAGACCACGCTTGGACCGGATATCGAAGGTAAGACGCTCGGCATTGTCGGGCTCGGCAAGCTCGGCCTGCGTGTTGCCGGCGTCGCTAAAGCGTTCGGCATGAGGGTCATCGCCTGGAGCCCTAATCTTACGCCGGAAAAGTGCCGCGAGGTCGGCGTCGAGTACGCCACTAAGGACGACCTCTTCCGCAACGCCGACATTGTCACCATCCATGTCCAGCTCGGCGACCGCTCGCGCGGCCTGGTGACGGCAAAGGAATTCGGGTTGATGAAGCCGACCGCCTACATCATCAACACCGCCCGCGGGCCGATCATCGACGAAAAGGCGCTCATCGCCGCGCTCGACGGGCGCCGCATCGCGGGGGCCGGCCTCGACGTGTTCGACATCGAGCCGCTGCCGCTCGACCATCCCTTCCGGCGCATGGACAACGTGGTGATCACGCCGCATTTGGGGTATGTGAGCCGGCAGAACTATCAGCACTACTTCCGCGACATTGTCGCAAATATCCGCGCTTTCATCGACGGCAAGCCCGTGCGGGTGATCAAATAATCAAATTGCCGGGGCAGCCAAGGCTCGATTGCCGTTATCGCAACAGGGGAAAACCTCGTGGGCTTGCGGCGATCTCGATCGGCATGGCAGCGTTCAACGGGTCGCAAACCTGGCCGGTCGCAAGCCTCGCGTCCGACTGCCCGCTCGCGCCAAACGCTGAGCGTGCCGCACGTGTGGCCGCCACCATCAACGAGCGCCGCCCGCGCCCGCCACGGATCAGCCGGCCGGAGATCGCGGTCCGGCCAATGCGCGTTGTCGATCGGTCGGCGACAGGCCCCCGGCCGGCTCCACCGACCGCTCATTGACAGGTGAGCAGGCAAAACCCGGCTGTCGCGTGGCCTCCAGCCGGCTATCGCGGTCACATTTTGTGACCGGGTACCCAATCATGGCGCGGCATCGCGCTTTGCCGCCTTTGCGTACCACTGCCGCGCTTGCGCTGTGCTCTTGGGGACGCCACGGCCGCTTTCATAGAGCCTGCCCAATTGCCGCATGGCGTCTGCATCTCCCCGATCGGCACTCTTTCTGTACCAATTTATCGCTTGGGCGTAGTCTTGGCGGACGCCGAGTCCCGCTTCATAGAATTCGCCAACCTTGGCCATGCTCACCTGGTCGCCCGCGGTAGCGGCGCCGCGATAGAGGCGGAGGGCCTCGGCGGCGTCTTTCGGGCCACCGAGCCCCTTCTCGTACAGCGCCGCCAGCTCGGCCATCGCAAACGCTGATTTCAGCGCAACTGCTTTTGCGTACCAACTGCGCGCCTCGGCATAGTCCATTGGGACGATCTTTCCTTCGGAATAAAGCAGGCCAAGGCTGTACATGGCGAGCGAACTGCCCAGCGCGCTTGCCTTCTCATAAAGCTCGCGCGCCGCCGCGTAGTCGCCTCGCGCGATCGCCACCCTGGCGGCCTGAAACGGAAATCTCGCCACCTGCGGAGAGCGCCGCATTGCCTCTTCGCACGCTCTCCCGGCCGCAACGACGGGGATTTTGCTCAACTCGACCCCGGCGGGGTTGTTTGCTCGTCCGCCGTCAAGCGGCGACGCGGCAAGGCGATCGCAGGCGGCGATCGGATTGCCGGCATCGTTCGACGCCGGATTGGCTGCAGGATTGGTTTCGCGCGAAGGCGCAACGAGCGCCGCGCCAAGGGACTTTAACCTCGCTTCTGCTTCTTTCGCGTGGAGACTTGAAGGAAACTCGTTCACGAAGTCCGCAATCAGGCTCTTGTCGGTGGCATCCTTGATCGTCTGCCAGACCGTCTCGTCGGCCGCTACCGGTTCGCTCTTGCGGTCGGCCGCAGGGATCGAAATCGAAGGCTCCCTAAGGTAGATGGGGTTGTTTGGCAGCGATCCGTAGACGAACGGCTGTTGCCTGCGATTGGTGTGCGACAACACATCGTCACGAACCTTCCGGAACATGAAGTTGACGTCGAGGCCGGACGATTCCAAATGCCTTAGCAGCGCCGCCGCATAAGGACTGTTACGACCGCCGCGATCCTCGTTGGTGGTGCCGTCCTTCGCGGCGTAGGCGACAAGGACGTTCTGGCCCGGCTCGACTCTGGCCAGTCCGCGGTCGACGGAGCGGCTCTGCGCCGTGCGCTGCATTCGCGCCGCGAACGGATTGCTGCGACTGGCGTCGAGGATGACCAGGCCCAGAACCGAGGCGCGGCCAACAGACTGCATGAGGCTCTTCAGCGCAATTGCTTCCTCGGCAACGTCAAGATCGGTGCGCAGTTCGGCATCGACCGGAAGCAACCAGTTCTCGGCGCCCACCGCGAGCCCGTGTCCGCCGAAATAGACGACAGCGATATCGGCATTTTGGCTCAATTCGTTGAACCTGCGGATCGCCTGGCGAAAATCTTCGTAGGAAGCGTTGAACAGCCTGGTGGTGGCGAATCCCAGATGTTCGAAGGATTGTGCGATGTCGGCGGCATCGTTCAAGGTGGTGGGCAGCGGCGGCGCGTTTTGATAGTCGCCGTTGCCGATGATGAGAGCGACGCGATTTTGCGCCTGGGCGCCGCCGCCCCATAGGGCTGAAAGCGCGGTCAGCGCCAAGGCAGCTATCGCGCCAGCAATGCGCGCCGGAGCACTCTGATTGGCAGGCAAAATGGCAAATCGCCGTAGCAAGCCGGCCAGGTTCCTGTTGGAACGGACCTCACCTTTGCTTTTCATTGCCTGATCTCCGCGCCCCCGAGTCCCGCAATCAGTGGACGTGGATCGGAACGTTGAACCTCACGTCGACCCGAGGCTTGACGGCGGGAGTCGTGATCGTCGGCGCTTTGACGTTGGTGGCGTTCGCAACACTTCTGACGACCGGGGTCTTGAGACCCGTCGGGGTCTTGAGACCCGTCGGGGTCTTGAGACCCGTCGGGGTCTTGAGACCCGTCG
>JASHRR010000194.1 GCA_030037185.1 Xanthobacteraceae bacterium
ATGTTCGAGTTCGCTCCCGAGACCCATTCCAGCCTCCCGCTGATAGCAATCTCGACAACGATCTGATTCTTAAGCAGGATCATATGCGACGAACTGACTCAGGTTTATGAGTCAGTGGTACTAACCCGGCCTTTCCGCCCAATCCAAAGGCGGCGCATCTGGCCGAACGAGTGGTGGCAGGGTTGAAGTTAGCCCGCCCCCGGCTTCAACGTGATTGCAACCTGCGAGATGTCGGTGGCTCCGGTGGAGTTGATCGTGATCGACTGACGGTTGGCGTGCATCGATATAGCCAGATCCGCTGTAAATCCGATGCCCTCGATCGTGGCTCGAATCTCGCTGTTGGAGATCGTCCCGGAGATGTTGCCGATCGTATCGCGGGTGATTTCATTCCATTTGCCGGCGAGGTGAGTTCCCGTTGTCGAGACCTTGCTTTTGACTTCAAGCTTGTAGCTGTCGCTCGCGCAATGCAAAGTCTGATCGAGTGACATGCCGTCCCGTGCCACGTCGTAATGCACCTTGCAGCGAATTCGCTCACGTCCTGCGGTGGTCTTGACGGTGCCTTCGCCGGACCAATCACCAGCAAATTGAGAAAGAGCACCGCCTGCATGCTGTTGCGCGGACGCGGAGACCGGCAAGAGAAACAGGCCGATCGCCAGCGCAATTCTTCGCACCTGGAAGACGTTAGATTGCGGAAACTTCAGTGGCATTTCGATTCCCCGATTTACCGTGTCAAGAATGACTAAGCCCACTCCGCTCGTGCAAGCATTGCCTCTCAGAATGCACCTACGCGGTTTCTTATGGGCGTGAAGCTTCGCCAGCCCTCGCGCCGTCGCGCGAAACAGCTCCGGCCTTTCCTTCCTCGATGAGCTTCGCGCGCATCTGCGCCTTGATGAGACGGCTCGCCGCATAAAGGTCTTTCGAATTCTTTTCCAGTGCGTCCGTGTTCGGCAAAATCTTTGAACGGTAATCGATCTGAGTCACGGCAGTCGCGCCGAGCTCGGTATAAGCGACGGCGTTACCGATCGTGCCTTGCAGAGCGAAGGCGTAGGCAAGGCTCGTCGTCGCCAGCCCGAAAGCATCACGAAGGTTGGATGGACCAAGTAACGGGATTTGTACGGCGGGCCCAGCCCCGACTCCCCACACGCCGAGGGTCTGCCCGAGATCCGCATAATGGTAAGGCCGGTCCCAGCCGGCGGCGACATCCATGATACCGGCGACGCCGATTGTGGAATTGATGGCGAAGCGCTGCGCCGTGTTCAAGGCCCGTTGAACATTGGCTTGCAGAAGATCGTTGGCGAAAACCAGCGGTTCTTGGACATTGGTCGTGAAATTGTGAATGCCCTGGCGCAGCTCGGGGGGCAGATCCTCTCCATAAGCTCGCGCCACCGGCTTCAAGATGTGATCGTCAAGATATTTATTAGCACTGAAGATTTCGCGGTTGACCGCTTCCGCCGGATCGTTTGCGCTATCGATCTTACCTTGCTCGATGGGATCGAGCGGCTCCCGATTAAAGGGACTCCAAGCGTCTTCCGCGTAAGCGGGACATGAAAGCGTTACCCCGATCAAAACTGCTCGCGTCAAATGGATCATGGGCGACCGGTGCGTCACGGGGTTGGCTGCCGAATCGCGGCAAGTCACGGAAAGGCCGCGCAGCGTTTCCTTGAGACGGGCGGTGATGCTCGCCGCAAGCTGGCGGCTTACCGACTGGCTGCCTAGAACGGTGGCTTCGATATGCAAGAGCTGCATATTTCCTCTCATGAGAAGACGTTGGGCTCTCGGTCGATCAAAGTTGTGACGATGTGGCGACCTCACGCTCGGAGCCGGGCCGGTGCCGCCTCCTTGCCCTTGTGTGTAATCCTGAGCCGCATCACGCTGTGTCTCGGCTCGCGCATCTTCTCGACCGCCTGGTCGAGAGTAAGGCCCTGAACGGGCTCATCGTCGATATGGGTGATCATATCGCCCGCTCTGATCCCCGCCTTAGCGGCCGGGGTGTCGGGCAACACGACGTTGATGAACCCGTTCTGCGGCGTGACCTCAATGCCGAGCCCGCCGAACTCACCGCGGGTTTGCGCCTCCATGTCGCGGAAGCGGCGCCTGTCTATGTAACTCGAATGGGGATCGAGTCCGTTAAGCATGCCGTCAATGGTTGATTCGATGAGTTTTCCATCGTCTGGCTTCCCGACATAGTGCGCGCGCACCTGCTCGAATACGTCACCAAACAAAATGAGTGCGCGGTGACTATCGGCCTGAGCTGCGCGAGCCGAGCTAGACATCAGTCGCTAGGGTTGAACGGCTACCAGCCGTCGCGGCGGCACCGGCCAAGGCGCAATGTCGGCCGCGAACGCCGGGGCGGAGACAGTTAACGCAACCCCGAGAAGGCCGATGAACTTTTTCATCTGCAGCTCCTTAACGCGTATCGCCCCGCATTGACCGGATAGGTCAGCTCAAGCTTGGCCCGTGAAGGCCTACGCCAGAATGTCGATTTTAGGGGCTCTGGCGTCGCTCACTAATTGGCGCCGCCAGCATTGGCGCTCAGCGCGGCGTTCGGGTTTTCCAGCTGGGTCCCATTGGGGAGTGTCACGGCCATGAACTGTCCACCATTGTCATTGTTGCCGTCCCGGAGCGGATGGATGATCGCCTTGATTTTCATACCGGGCGTAAGGGTCGCAGGAGCCCAGGCTTGCTGCACCAAGCGGCCCGGGCCGCCCATTTCGATCGCCCATTGCTCCGGTCGACCTTGGGCGTTATCGACCGTCAACATGATCCAGCTGTGCGGATTGATCCACTGAAATTCCTTGACAGTTCCTTCCAAGACTTTTGTTTTTTCTCCATCGAATATGGCGAAAGAGTGGTCGCAACAGTCGGAATGGTGGACATGACAACAGCGACACCTGCAACGCAAACCGCTCGCAACGTCATTGGCATCTCCCGCTGTAGAGCGAACTCACAGGAGTTCAACCCCGATCAATACGGAGAGAAACATTTCAAGCGGATGGACGGTTTATTACAGATTGGTCAGGTCTGCCCACACCGAGGCCGACTGGGCCAGCCCCTGCGTTTGACACGCGGCGATCAAATATCCAACGCACTCCGTCTGCGCCATCACTCACGTCTAAGGTATCGCACAATATTGGCACCCATCGCCAAGCCGTGTCGATGGCAGAAAATTGATCAAACAGCTAGACGGTACGTCTCATTCGAGACCTCACGAGGCTGATGAAACCAACACCCGCATCCGGCCCAATAGCTGGCCGCACTTGAGTTTTTGTTCGCAGTGTCCTGGCGCGGGGCGCGTTCAGGACAAACTCCAGACCTCCTGATCTTGAAATCAGGGTCCTGGATATGCTTTTTGCTGAAGGGGTCGAAGGGCCTCCTATTGGTCGGCCCTTGGCGCCGAATCGGTTCAAGGATTTTTGGCGGGAGCAAGTGGGATTGGCGTCTGCGATGGCCGCAAACCAGGCTTTGATGTCTGGGTAGCGGATGGTCGCGGCGCAGGTGTCGAGCTCTTGTCGGGGACATACTGTTGAAGCGCTTGCCATCCGGTGACTTCGCGCGTTACCTGGTCCTGGACAGGCGCAAGCTGAGCGGCAAGTTGGTCGATGCTTTGTATCATCTGCTCTCGACTGCTAGCAGTATCGTTGGCGATCCGATCGACGCTCCATCGCAACGCGTCGACATCTGCAGATATCGCCTTGAGTGCTGCTGCCGGTGCGATCGCCTCCCTGGCAGCATCGTTGTAGTATTGCCAAGCCAATGTGCCAGCCACACCGATACCAACCGCGATCAGGAAGTAGGCGAAAGCGAGCCAGATTGGCTTCCCAGCGACGGGAAGTTCATTGAATTGATCCACATTAACCGGGTCAAAATGACGTGCCTCCTCGTTTGACAGCTCGATAGGCAACGACTCAGCTAAGAACGCTTGCCTGGGACTTGGCATTGTACTCATAACGTATTCCTTGTTTTTAGGCCCCCAGCAGCTTATGAAAACCGTCCGAGAGAGACCATACTGGTCAGGACATTACGAACCAATGGACTGCGCATTAAAGCGGTTTGTTTGTGGCACCTCCGACTAGACTTAGACTCGCTTCTGTTGCAAAAGCCCGCTTTGTTGCGTGACGACGTGTCTCGGGTCCGGATGCAGCTATGGTGCTCTAGTCGATGGAGAGCTGGTTCAGCGAGCGCTTGAAGTTCCGGTCGTCCGTGGCATCGGAGATGACGTTGATTTTCAAGCGGAGATCGGCGGGTGACGTGGCACCTTCTTCATTGGAATGACGAGAATCCGCCGGATCTGCTCCACTTTCACTCTGAGGCAAGAACTGGCTTGAGGAGATGGCAATTCGGAGGAGCTGGCTTCGTGGCGTAGCCGATAACATCGATTCCGCAAGTTATACCGTCGGTCGGCGATGTTCAGGTCGGCATGCCGGTTCGAGCTTGGCCCCACGCTCGATCGTTTCTATGAGGCAGCCGATCGGTGCGATCGCGATCCACCTCCCCTTTGCGCTCAATGCGGCCCGTTCGGTCTTAAGGCTGGTGCAAAGGCCAGCCCATCTAGGAGAACCGGACCAATAGACGAGCAACGATGCAGCCTCCGATTTTGTCTGAAGGTGCCCCTTAACGGTCCCTTAACGGTCATCGCGAGCGGCGATCACGGATGGCGGTTCGCTTCCCCGTCTCGCAACGTTCGATAAAGGACTCGCGAAAGAGGCCGAGATTGCTCCCGGCCTGTAGTCCCAACAATCGGTGCGGGCTCGCTTGGCTAATTCCGTATGATTCGTGTCATTCAAGGCCCGGCGCGGCGGTTGTTCGGCGCAGTGTAGATGGCGATGCAGCCAAAATTGTTACTTCCCGCGTTGCCGAAAGCATCCGTCGCCGTGCTGCAGATCGTGGTAGTGGTAGACGTCGGTGTCGTGCCAAGGTTGCCGCGGATCGGCACGTAGACTTGATTCCGGCGCGAGTCGGCCGCAACCGAGTGCGAGCCGGAGGCGCTTGGGAATGTCCCGTCCACGCTCGGAGGCGGTCCGGCATTTGCGACGCCCAAATCGTCGGGGGTGGAGATACCGAAAAAATAGTCATTGTCGCCTGGATTGTACCAAACTTCGTCGGCCCCACCCAAGCCGGTAAGGACGCCACCACTCACCGGGTTACCAGTGCGATCGTCGATGACCAGCCCGTTCGCCCCGCTGCAGGCAATTACAATTTGGTGGTCCGGACCGATCTTCAAGCCCGACCCTCCAATACAATCGATAGAGGCCGAATTAAGCGGCGCTGTCCGGAAATCGGATACTATCGCCTCGACGTGGAACGGTGTCTCCCCCGAAATTCTAAGCACGACGCCGTTGACGCAGGCAGGAGCACCTGTTGTGCCGCAAGCTAGCGTAGTCGGGGTACTCGTCGTATTCGGGAGGTTGATATAGAACTTTCCGTCCCCCGGATTGAATGCACACTGCTCAATGCCATTGGCGATGAGGTTGAGGGCGTTCGGGTCCGTGCCGGCGAAACTGATGCGCTGGATCACCTGGAGGCTGTCTTCCCGGATGAAAGTGATGAAGTTGTCCGCCGGATCATCATTGGCAATCAAGACCACGTTTGAAACTGGATTGTAGCATAACTCGTCGGCGCGGCGGATTCCTGGCGTATTCGTGCCCAAGCCCGTTCCGGTCACGACCTCCCCTTTGAATGCGCCTGTGCGCAGATCGAACACCTTGACGGTGCTCGGCTTTCCCAAGCCACTTGTCGCTGTGGGAGCCAGCGTAGTGCAACGCGGATTGGAAACCGGGCCGTCTCCCGCCCACACCTCGGCGTTAGCCCCCTTCTGGACAATCAACGAGCCATTCGGTCCGGAAATGTCATCTCTGGCCGGAGGGGTTGAGCAATCACCCACGAATATCGACTGCGGGAGAGTACTCGCCCCGGTCAACTGCTGAATCCCCGCACAGACCGGCACCAGCGGTGATCCGGGCGGACATAGTCCAAGTTCCTGGGTGACGACGTTGCGGTCGGTGTTGGCGATAAGAACCGTTCCGAACGATATGCCGCTGCTGCCGATGACTCTTGAAGCGGAAACCGAAAGACTGCGGCTCTGAGCGTCGACGAAACTAATATCGAACGCCGACAGGATTTGACTGTCCGGCAACTGCACGAGCTCAGTTGCCGAAAATTGCTCGGCAGCTACCGACGGTGTGGTCGCTGTCGCCAAAAGGCCACCAGCGACGCAGGCCGCCATTAAATTAAAATTCCTTCCCATTGAATGACCTCCCTAGCAAACGTGCAGAATTACGCCTCCGCTCGCATATTATAGGATCTGAGGCGGCCCGGATGTGTCGGAATTACAACACCGCGTAATATTCGTAAGTCGAGTATTCGTATCGACGGCCCGTGGTCTTTCATTACCACTACTAACCATTACCAATAATCAACGCATTACTGCGAATTAATGCCGATTGCCAGAGGGTCGCAGCACTCACACATGCAGAACCGCCCGCTGGTGGGACCTCAAACTCTACTTGGTTCGTAACCGAAGTTATAATACCATCCATATTCTAGTGAGGCGTTTCATATTTGTGGAACATTGAGTATGATAACCATTAAATATAGTAATATATTAATTATTGGTAATTTACATCAGTCAGCCGAGCTGGCATGCTATTGTTTGACGTTATAGCCGTATAGCGAATTAGAATTACCATTCCGTAGCAAAAACAAGTAGCGTTCAATTTGCAGTGAGATTTGAGGAGAGAGGTGTATGTCACGCGTTGCAGTCTCCCCTGCGGTTGGTTTTTCGCTGCACACGTTTCTACGCACGTTAATTCCGGAATGGGCAGCTTTTGCATGACTATATTTTGAGTAACCCTGTGGGATAGCTTGATACTGGAGCCGAGGTGAGGCACAGATGACCAGAATGAATGGTCTGATAGGGGAACAATTCGGTCACCTCGTTGTGCGAGAACGGACACCCTACCCCAACAAGCGAGATGCGTATTGGCTTTGCGAATGTGATTGTGGTGGCAACAAAGAGGCCTCAACCTACAGTCTAAGACGCGGCGCCATCGTCTCCTGCGGCTGCTTGCGGTCGAAGAGCGACAGGTGCAGTGTCGAAGGATGCACTACCAAGCCGCGTTGTAAAGGTTTGTGCCTCAAGCACTACCAACGGGCTCGCCGTTACGACGGCGATACCACCGACAGACCTCGGATAAAGATATGCACAATCGAAGGATGCGGCGGCAAGGTTGACGCAAAAGGCTTGTGCCGCAAGCACTACCAGCGGGCCCGCCGCCGCGATAGAACCGCGTCCGACAAACCGCGGATAGCGCGGACTTGCAGCGTCGAAGGATGCGGTGGCAAGGCGACGAGGCTCGGCTTGTGCAACAAGCACTACATTCGGGCGCGGAAGCACAATGGCGATACCTCCGACAGACCTCGGATAACCATATGCACAATCGAAGGATGCGGTGGCAAGGCCCGAACAAAAGGCTTGTGCCCGAAGCATTACATGCGGGCTCTCCGCCATAGAAAGACATCCGACAGACCACTGATCGTGCGGACCTGCAGCGTAGAAGGATGCGGTGGTAAGGCCATCAAGCGCGGCTTGTGCAACAAGCACTACCTTCGGGCGCGGAGGCACAATGGTGACACCTCCGACCGAC
>JASHRR010000195.1 GCA_030037185.1 Xanthobacteraceae bacterium
TGGGGGAGTTAGTAACGAGACTGGGGACAGACGCGACGCTGGTCCCCACGAGGGCATCACGTAGCCATTGCGATAGCGGTCCAGCCTCCAGACCGATGCGCGTCAGGGTTACGCCAACCTCGCTCAACCAGGCGATCAGCGCCGTTGGTTCGCTCGAAACCTCGCCTTCCCGGACAATGGGAACTATGTCAACGCTGTAGCCCTATGACTCAGCCTAGCGGAGACACATGGGGTTGGTTAGGCTGGGCACTATTCTCCGGAGAGGGGCAAAGGCGGTGATCTTGAGCGAAGAAAAGCTCGTCGAGGCGCGCAAAGAACTCCTCGGCGTCGCATTGGATAGGTGCACGCCTGATGCGGCCGTCATAGCAGTGTTTCTGGGCGGATCGCTGGCGCCGCGCCGCGGCGAGACGGAGAGGCGGGCTATAACCTTGGGATTTCATAGAATTTCGATGCCGTGATCTTGGATCTCGGACTTCCGGGCATGCACGGCGTCGATGTGCTCAAGCGCTGGCGGGCGATCGGATGCGCGATGCCAGTATTGATACTCACCGCCCGCAGGAGCTGGTCGGAAAAGGTCGAAGGGCTCAATGCGGGGGCTGACGATTACATCGCCAAGCCTTCTCACATTCAGGAGATCGTCGCGCGGCTACGTGCACTGATCCGCCGTGCGGCCTGAAGGCCGTCGCCTACTCTTGTCTACAAGAATATCGAGCTCTCGCCGGCATCGGGAAGCGTAACCATCGCCGACCGGCAAGCCGGTTGAATTGACAGCGGAGGAACCTCGCATTCTCAACTATTTCATGCATCGACAGGGTCGGGTCATCTCGCAATCGCAGTTGCTTGAGCATCTGTATGCAGCAGACAGCGATCGTGATCCCAACACGATCGAGGTCTATGTGGCGCGCCTTCGCCGAAAGTTAGGACGCGATTCGATCAAGACGCTGCGCGGCCTGGGGTATCGGTTCGGATGGAGGCCGCATCACTTTTCAGGAGCCTTCGAGCTCGGCTGATTATTGGTGCGGCCATCTGGATTGCGATCGGCGTCTACGCGTCCGGCATCTTCATCGCTGAATTGTTCCGACAATTCGCAACGAGTCTGGTGGAAAGCGAGCTCCGCACGGACATGGAAGAGCTGATGACGCTGATCGACGTTGATGGTACGGGATTTCCGCACTTGGCTCGTCCGCTCAGTGACCCCCGTTTTGGCCAAGATGGCTCCGGCTTCTCGTGGCAGGTAAGCCGGGCCGGCAGGAGCCTGATAAAGTCCCTTTCCGCCAGCACCACCGACTTGCCGGTAGCCAGCGACACGCTTGCGACGAACGAAGTACGCCAGCTCATGCTGGAAGGTCCGCTGGGGCCAATGATCGTCTACGAACGACTGTTCCTGCCCGAGGAGAGCACGCTGCCGCCTTTGCGGATTCAGGTGGGTGCTGAACTGATGGTAATTGAACGGATGGCGCCGACGTTCGAGATACCCCTGACCGTTTCACTTGTGCTGCTCGCGCTGGCGCTTGGCGCTGCAGCGACATTGCAAGTATCTTTCGGCCTTCGACCAATGTCTCGGCTGAGGCGGGCTCTTGGTGCCATCGGCTCCGCAAGCGCCGATAAGCTGCCTTCCGACTTCCCCTCCGAAGTTCAGCCGCTGGTCGACGATCTCAACAACCTCATCGAAATCAATTCAGAAATGCTGGTGCGTGCGCGAGCACAGGCGGGGAACCTGGCACATGGATTGAAAACGCCCCTTGCTGTTCTGATCGATGAAGCCGACCGGCTCAAACGTCGTGGCGAGTCGGAATCGGCGGATGTCATTTTGCAGCAACTTCAACGTATGCAGCGCCAAATTGACTATCAGATCGCGCGGGCCCGCGCCGCCGCGTCGCGTTCCGTACCTGGTGTCGTCGCTCCAGTCGCGCCGGCCGTGGACAATATCATCAGCGCGATGAAGCGCCTCTACGACAGTAAGAAGTTGCAAATAGGCGCAGACATCCAACCGCAATGTGCGGCGTTATGCGACCCGATGGATCTCAATGAGATGCTTGCCAATTTGATAGACAATGCTTGCAAGTGGGGGGTCAGCGCAATCACGATTCGCGGCTTCGTAAACAAGAGCAAGACACAAATCGTAATCGAAATCGAAGATGATGGGCCGGGACTTCCGCCGGAGGCGCTCGATCGGGTATTCAAGATCGGCGAACGCCTCGACGAACAGGTTCCAGGGTCAGGCTTGGGATTGGCGATCGTTCGAGATCTCGCTCATCTGTATGGCGGCCAAATCGAGCTCGCCCGCTCTGTCCGGGGCGGATTGAGAGCGACGCTCGAACTGCCTGCGGCCCGCGGGCTCGGTTGAGAGCGACGCCCGGCAAACTCGACAGTTGCCTTGCATCTAGCGATCTCGGGGCGCCAGCTTCCTTTCAGGTTCGCTTCAGCTCGCTTTCAGCTTGGTATGAATTGATAGACGCGTCTGAGCGCTGGAAATCACTTTCGGGGGCAAGTTGGCAGGGTGCGTGTACGCGGGGGTGCTTACCACCGGGCGAATTGTCATTTGCTGGTCCGGTCCGATTCAACATCAGATAGGACACGAGGTCACGCGCTCTGAACGATGGTAAATGGGGTTCCGATCCCGGCGATCCAAGTCGAACTGTCCGACAGGCGGCTGGCTCACCGTGACGAGGGTCCTACCCGCATAAGGAGGAAATACATGGCTAACACCGGACCAGATATGGCGCCGCGCCCGTTTTTGCTGCCGTCGGCTCGAAAATCGTACCTTGGGTCGGCTGCCTTCGTTGTGCTGGCAGTCGCTGCCGCCGTCAACACAGCGGCGTCGCAGTCGCCGCCGGAGGAAGAGTACGGCGAATTCCTGGCCCGGCCGAAGGAATTAGCTTCCGTCCCGGCCAATGACATCGCCAAATCAATTCGTCTGAACGCAGGGGCGAAACTGCTTGGCAAGAAGGTCTACGATAAGAATTGCGCCGCATGCCACGGTGCCGACCTTAAGGGAAGCTCCGAGCTGCACACGCCGGATTTGACTGACGCCGACTGGCGGTTTTCCGGCGACGATTTGGCTTCAGGCGGGACCGTCAAATTTCCATCCGACGTCGAATGGACCGTCCGCTATGGTATCCGATCGGACCATCCGAACGCGCGGGGATTAGAGGCCGACATGCTGGCTTACGATCCAAAGTATCGTACCAAGGATGACATCAAGGAGTTCGGGAGCGGGAGATTTCTGTCCGCCGAGGAGATCGGCGACGTAGCCGAATATGTTCTCCAGATTAGCGGTCAAGATGCCGATGCCGCCAGGGCTGCCCGCGGCGAGAAGCTCTTTAACGACGGCGCCAAGGGTAACTGCTTCGACTGCCACGGTGCGGATGGAACTGGAAGCGACCCAATCGGATCGACCAATCTGACCCAGCCGCGCTTGTATCTTTACGGCTCCGATCGCGCATCAATCCTGCAGTCGATCAATCGCGGCCGCCGCGGGTTGATGCCGGCGTTCGAGGGCAAGCTTAAACCGGAAGAGATCAAGGCTGTCTCTGTCTACGTTCACTCTCGCGCCGGAACGCAAGAGGCCGCCGCCTCTGCCAAATGACGAAGAGTGAGCTGAGGGTGGGCACTCGCGGTAGGCTTTGTTGAGGCCCTGGCGCGATGATCGCCCTCGTCGCTTCCCCGCCATTGGTGAGATGGCGGTCGTGACCGGCAGTGCCCTGAGGTGCACAAACCGCCCGCAGCCGTCGTCATGACGGCTTCCTCAGCATGCCGACGTTCTGCCGGAATATGGAGTCGAAATGGCAGGAGCTTAAGCGGCCGATACTTCAATCGTTGATATCGAGTTCACAGAATGAAAGGAAAATGCGATGGGCAGGACCGCCGCTCGGCGTTCGCACCTGATCTGGCCCTGGCAAGATCGGAACAACCAGTTTTCCTGGCTGAAGGCGAGCGTGTTTACGGTGATGTTCGCGCCCGGGATTTGGCTCGTCTACCAAGTCGCCGCGGGGGAATTTGGACCCGTTCCGCTCGGCGGTATGACCTATTGGTCCGGTGTATGGGCGACCGCGCTCCTTCTGCTCGCCTTGGCAATAACGCCGGCACTGACGATAACGCAATGGGGACAACTTATCATTGTTCGGCGAATGATCGGCGTGGCGGCGCTCGCCTATACGATTGCCCACATCATCATCTATTTCGCGCTGCGGTTCTGGAATTTTGCATCCATTGCCCATGAGATGGCAACGAGGCTCAGCCTGATCGTGGCGAGCATCGCAACAATCGGATTGATTGCGTTGGGAGCGACGTCGGTCGATGTTGCGGTGCGGCGAATGGGAGCAAAAGGCTGGCAACAGCTCCATAACGCGATCTACGCGATTACGGCGCTGGCCCTCGTCCACTACCTGCTGTCGCCGGACGCATATCCGGAGCAGTACTTGATGAGCGGAATGTTTTTCTGGCTCATCGGCTGGCGAGTAGTGAATCGCCGCGGTCACGGAAGCGATGTCAGCGCCCTGGCATTACTTGCGGTAGGCGCGAGCCTATTTGCGGCATTTCTTGAAGCGGGCTGGCTTTGGGCCTACCATGATTATGAGCCTCTCGGCACGCTCGGCAACAATCTCAGTCTCGTCCTCGGCGTTTCCCCCGCTTGGAAGATTCTCATCGTGGGACTTCTGATCGCTCTAGGAGCCGGGAGCAGGCAGGCTCTCGGTCTCAAGATGCCAGGCTTTCCTGATCGCAAAATCGGATGATTCTTATTTGCTGGGGCTGCGGACAACAATGCCCTGATGCGTGGCGGTGGTCGCCCCTCGAGCGCGTTCGGGATGCAGGAACGGCGAAACGGAGAGCCGCAATCGACTGGCCAGAAGGGCACGGCGATCGCCTCCGCCGCGCTGAACTGGCAGCCTGTCGGGCGGATCGATGATGCTGAGTTCAGGCGCCGTTCGAAACGTCACGGCGGTCATGAAATCGCCGTCCTTGCGAGACAAGAACCGCGCATCACGCCGGCTGCATGGAAACAAAAGTGAAGAAGCGGCCGCGAGCGCAATCCACAGCTGTCCAGCCGGTCATCGGCAGGCCGCAAGGGAGCCCGCATGTTGGTGCACGCTTTCCTGTAACACGCCTTAGCCGGCAATCGCACCAGCACCTACTTCAGATAAGAGTGAACGATGTCGATCAACTCCTCGGCCGCAAGCGCGCGCTCTGTGTCTGGCTCTCGTAAAGGATCGGCAACCCGCATTCGAACATAGTCTTCAATGACTTCGGCCATAAGACCGTTGATGGCGCCCCGCGCGCTGGTGATGATGCGCAACATGTCGGAACAGCCGATTTCCCGTTCGAGTGCGCGTTCGACAGCTTCAATTTGTCCGCGAATCCTTCGTACGCGGTTAACCAGCTTGGTCTTTTCCCGAGTCGTATCCAGCACGCGCCCCTCCCAACTGCGCAGATTTTGCCGCGCAATGTTTTCCTGGCAATCGGCGACACCAATTAAAACCAGCCCTTGGCCCTCCCGCAGAAAGGCACAAGCATCGCCTTTCGGCGCTGGCCGGGAACATTCAATCACGCCTACCTGAAAAAGAGCTGAAGCGAACCTGAAAGAAAGCTGTATCGCTGATGCCAAGCGCTCCTCTAGCGCCGCTCGAGACCGATATCGGCCAGTCGCAGCGTGGACTGATGATCGATACCGAACCCGGCGACACGCCGAAGCGAGGCCGTGATTGTGATTCGACGGCAGGGAATCGCCGCGCCAGGGATCGTTCAAGCAGACCACCGCCAATGAGGTCGCCCCGGCTGCAGCGCAAAATCGGCCGTCATTGAAGCTTTAAGCATCGCCAATTTCCGTTAAGGCTGGTGCCAAATCGACCTTAAGATGCTATCAATCTTGGGCCACCTAAAGCGACGATGTTTCGGGGAGTTGATGCGTAAAATTCTCATCATGGGATTGCCTGGTGCTGGCAAAACCACGCTCGCTGCCGCCCTCTCTCCTCTGCTCAAGGCGGTCGTATTCAACGCCGATGCGGTGCGGGCCAATCTGTCACAAGACCTCGGCTTCAGCCACTTGGATCGCGTCGAGCATGCGCGACGCATGGGCTGGATGTGCGACCGCGTGGTAGAGACTGGGGGCACAGTGATTGCTGATTTCATTTGTCCCACCGAGGAGACACGCGCGGCCTTCGGCGAAGCCTTCACCATCTGGGTCGATCGCATTGCCGCAGGCCGCTTTGAAGACACCAACCGGATGTTCGTTGCACCCTCGCGCTACGATCTTAGAGTTGGCAGCGAAGGGTCGGCGCAACACTGGGCCGAGCAGGCGCTAGGGAGACTGCGTCCTCCGTTCAATCCACAGCGTCCGACGGCCTTGTTTCTCGGGCGTTATCAGCCATTTCATCTCGGTCACCAGCGCCTGATTGAGGAGGGATTGCGTCGCGTCGGTCAGGCGTGCATTGCGGTGCGCGATACCCATGGCATCAATCAGAAAAACCCGCTGCCTTTTTTCGCCGTGAAACAGCGAATTGAGGCCGCATTGTCAACTCATGCGGGTCGCTTCGTCGTGATAGCGCTTCCCAACATTACCAACATCTATTACGGACGAGACGTCGGCTATAACATCGAGCGCATCATCCTCGATGATCAGTCTGAGCTTATCTCCGCCACTCAAATACGCAATCTGATGATGGGACCGTAAGCGCCTAATGGGCCCACGTACGGCAGTGGTGTGCGGCCAGCGGGATTGCACCGCCTTTCAGGAGAATGTTCGAGTCCTCGACGTCAAAGATCGGGAGCAAGGCGATAATCCCGATGTCACGTGCTAGATCTGTCCCTTTTTCACCACTTGTACCGGTTGTGTGTCCCTCGCAAACCGCAAGCTTGTTGCGATCGTTGTCGTTATTCGCCGGCTCGACTAAGCAGCGATCCGCCAGCGATTCACCTCAAGCCTATCTTTAAGTGCGTGCCGCAGGTCGGGCGGATGCAATGCGCGCCTGGGACCAAAGCAAAGCAGAGCTGACGAGGCCGCCCGCTTATCTCACGGTTGTCGCCCGACAGCCTCAGATCGTGCGACGGGCAACGGCAATCCCAGCAATCGGCACCGCAAAACAAGGCACCGAGCAAACGATTTTGATGGCGATCGTCACCGTTTCGCCCCCGGCGATCCGCGGACAGTAAATCGGAAGAAACGCAGGTGAACTCTGCCGTTCTCCTGCAGGCTACCCGTGATCGACATGATGGTCCGCGTGTGGCCCGCACCAGCCGGGCAGGTAGCTCGCCTCCTCGCTCTTGGCGACCTTCATGGCCTGCTTGAGCGCCTTGTCGAAGTCGTCCTCCGCAAGCGACCGGCTGATGCGGCGTCGCATGAAATCCGCCCACAGGAACTCGCTGAACGGCGTGGTGTCCTTGGCGAATCCGCCGATGCGGCGTAACTCGCCCGCGATGCTGCGGAACGGATCGTCCTTGAGCCCGGCGATCTTCTTCGGAATCTCATCGAAACCGCGCCGGCGGCCCGAATCATCGTAGGGGTGCGCCCAGCAGCGATTATCGAGATAGACCCAAAACTCGTCCTTGGACAGCGTCCGCAAATCGACAACGGCGGATACCAGCACGTGTTCGACGCCCTCGTTGTAGAGAGCCAGCGACAGATGATGGTGGTCGAGCACGTAGAGACGGTCCTTGGGACCGCGGATCACCGGGATCATGTGCCGGCCGAGGAATTCGGCCTTCTTCTTCGCATCTTGCTGCTGCCAGCTCTTCTGCTTGGCATGAACCTCCCGCATCCCGACCGTGATCTGGGTGGGCCGCAACTCGGCGATGGGGATGGTGTGCAGGATCGGTTCACGGACCATGACCATGGCAAAATCTCCCGGCGTAGGGTTGGCGAGCCGCATCGCCCTTGCGGCTCTCGCATGTCCTGAGCGGCAGGCCATACGACTTTGCCCATGCGCTCAGAATACTAGTCGATCGCTTCGGCCAATCTGAAGGGATTGGGGTGTCGGCCACAGGCATGGCGGCCGCGCAAAACCGGTGGCCGCCAACATTGCCTGCTGAAGGGGATGACCCTTGTGGTCTACGCCAGTCGAGCGATTTCGCGTACGAATCATATGGTGTGGGAGGATGATTGCGCGCCGTGCCGACCGCGTCTCGGGACCCTGGGGACGCTTTGCTTTGCCCACCTTGCAGGATGCAGGGATCGGACTCCTGATTCGCCGGCGGTGGCCCGGATTCCGTGCACGCCCCAGAGGTCGGGGTCAGCTCTCCACCCCAGCGCCTCGCTACCCGCAATCGTCGCCATCGTCGTGGATTGCAGGTGGCCCGGTAAACGTGGCCCAAATACGCCGAAGTATCGCAAACCGCACACTGGGGCTCCGGTGTTCTCTTTACGTTCTTTACACGAGCGCGACGCTCGATGAACATCTCCCCATGGGACCGCTCCGCACGACGAATTCGGCGGCGAGCCAATGAGTCTGGCCGTAACGCTAAAGACAAGGCCTTTGCTTGGAATGGTTGAGCGGTGGCAGTCCCTGCAGGCAAAACCGTTCGGCAACCTGCCATGTGCCCCCGCGAGCGGGAGGGAAAACGGCCTCGTCATTCCGAGGCCAGTCCGAACTGTCTGCCGCAAGGCGACTTCGATTGCCGCTCACCCGACCGATGCAGAGCAAAGGCCTAGCCGCGGCTGCAGGCGCACGGCCAGCCCGGGGCGGGTCCAGATGATCTAGGCCTGCGTGCTGGGCGCGACGCATATTCAAGCCAGCTTGAACTGCGCAACGGCCAGGTGAACTGCTCCGGCCAAACTATGGCGCTCCACGTAGATTGAAAAGATGTCCGCCTTGCACGTATATCTAAGGTTTCGTTGGCTCACTCCCTTTATGGTTACTTCATTTTATTTGCCTCTGCCGCCACTGTTGCGGTTCGAGAGAACAGCAGCAAGTTCTTGCAAGTGTCGAGGGCGCATTCAATGCTCACACAGAGTGGCTGCGAGATTGCGAGCCTCGCCGCCGCCTGCGGGGGGAAAGCGCAGTGCCGGAGTGGAAGGTGCTGAGGTATTTGGTGGCTCCCCAACCTAAGCGGTGGCGATCGTGCCCAACGAGGTCGTGCTATATACCTCGATCTATTGATCCTGCTACGCGGCGCGCGGCGGTCAGCCGATCTTGTGCGATGCTACCGCGATGGGGGAGGAGGCGGGCTGGGATCGATGGTTGTGTATGACCATACCGGCCACCCAACCGGTGAGCCCAATGATTATGAGATAAGCAAGATGGCGATTCATTGTTAATTATTCGCCCGCCGTGTCCGCACAAGTCAAGCAACCATGCCGTGCGTGCGTTGTAGCCGGTTACTCCTCCCCGATTGCGAGTAAGATGCGGCGCGGCGGCCGTTGGATGCCAGAAGCTCCGACACGAAGGAGCCCGCGCTCTCGCGGCCGCCCGGGTCGTCAGGCGGTGTTGTTTCCTGTGGAGCGGCCCTGGTTGTGCGGCTCCAACAATAGGGCGAAGGCTCGTCGCTAACGTCAAGCGAGCCCGAATGCCCAGCCGGCCCGGCCGTCAAACTCACTAAACGACGCGTGGTCGCCTGGTGTGACGCGCCCCAACGGCACCCTGTGCGGACCAACCCGCGCAGGATCGCGTCATTCGTCGGCGACTGAGTACGAATCGGGGGGCGGCACCGGCGCATATCCGCTGGCCGTCACCCGTGATTCGATGTGGGCCGGGATCAAACCGGACAGGTAGGGCCCAACGTTTGCCCCCAGGATTATTCCGGCGATGAGGCCACGAGCCAACTCGGATGCGATGATGCTGATGTCGCGCCGTGAGCCTTCAGTCGCGTACGTTGTCGCAACGGCAACGCACGCCACGAGGGCGGCGGCGATCAATATTGGTTTCATGGAGGGCACTCAGGGAACGCAATCGTCCCATCGGCGTACTCTGGCACGAGAGTCTGACAGAACTATGATGTGATCGGGGCTTTGCAAGAAAACATCGTGATCGGCTGGGCTTCGCCTGGTGCAACGTGGACCAGCAGCCGGTGGCGAAAACCCAAGGCGAGATGATTGGCCATACTCGCCAGCCGCGGGTGCAAGCCCAGCCTCCGGCGGCGCGCCAGATTTGGCCGGCGCTCTGCTGATGGATGCACTGCGCGAAGCGTTCCCCTAGCCCGCGAAAATAAAGCAAGGGAGGAATC
>JASHRR010000196.1 GCA_030037185.1 Xanthobacteraceae bacterium
AGGCAGCGGTGGAATTTTGGGTGGCCCGCGGCGGACCTCGCTGAGCAGGGCGGCGACGAGACGGTTGCGAGGCGGCCCGGACGCGAACACCATATGCCACGGCTGGATGTCGGAATTTGACGGTGCACGCTGGGCCAGGGCGAGGGACTCGTCCACCAACGCTCGCGGCACCGATTGTGGCAAGAACATCCGCGTCGAATGACGCTCTCTGATCGCTTCATCAAGGACTAACGAGTGCCAAGAAACTATCACCGCAGCACGTCCTAATCGACATGTTGCTTTGAAGTGGGACCAAGCCGATCGGCAGCTATTGGTAACGTTTGTATATGATGGATGTTCCCGACGACACGGCTAGAATGGGCATTCGCCGGCTGCCTCACCGGCGCTTCGGAGGTCGAAGTGCTGCTCAAGCATCCAAGATCGTCAGCAATCCGTATACGGTCGGCCTGGACACGCCGTGCCAGTCGCAAGAAGGCCTACTTCGACCATCCGAGATCGCATCCTCGCGCTCCCCTCGTGGATCATGTTCTGAGGTTCGCAATTGTCAGTGGCTGCGCGGCCGGCGTACCTGCAATTCGTAGCTATCTGATGAAGGCCGCGACGACGACGCCCTATGTCTCCTGCTGGCCCAGGCTGCGTGAAAACTCTGCGCGGTAAATGCGCGCCATGATTTTTGAGACGTGTGGGCGCACGGAGGATGGAATAAACGCAAAAATTTGTGCTGCGAACGGCATTACGACCAAATCAGATCGAGTTCTGACACGGCCTGGGCCCAAGGCTGCCGGTTGGGGCAGCGCGATAGGTCAGCAGCTACCTCGGGTACACCGGACGCGCTGCAACGTAGCCGCAACAGCAGCCCTTGACCCATTGATGAGACATTGGCTGTGTATAGCACCAATGGTTTTCATCCCGCCTGTCAAGCTCATGTCCAGCTGTTACAAATCTGATTGAAGCGACGCGAGGTCATCGCCCGGCTAGGCGTCCCTCACCGGGATGGTCCGGATGCTCTCGGATCAATGGCCTATACCTTGCCAGGAACGCCTTGACGGATTCGCACCGGGATCAGTGGGAGCCTTTTTTAAGCAGGCCTCTTGTCTCCAAAGAGCTGGCCGCTCGCGCACCAGCAACCGGCGCAGCGCCAAGCGCCTTCTTCTTGCCGTCGCGGGTTCGCTTGCATTGATCCTGACACCAAGCGCCGCCCCGCCGCGGGCCGGGATCGCGGAGCGTGGAATTCACATCAGTCGAGAGGCAAAACAGGCCTCTGCAACCTTGTCGATCACATCGGTCTGCAGTTTGGAAGCCTTCTGCAGGGCGTCGCGGACGGCAGTGAAAAGTAAGAAATAGTGCATTCTGCTCGCCAAGGCCACGGAGTCGCCGGTGCTGACATGATCGGGCCAGCCCATCGCCTGCTGCGCAGCCGCCATACGGTCGATGGCCTTGGTCAAACAGCGATCATTGACGGCATCGATCTCATTGCTCCATTGCCGCAGGGCATCCAACGTGTCTAGCATCGACTTGCGTGCTTCATCGTTCAACGAGATCATGATTCGCTCCGCACTAATTGGCCCTGTCTCTTTACCCGTCCCGCAAGGCCACGCCAGAGTATCGGGTGAACTACTCATTGCCAGGTCGGAACGACGGTAACACGCGCGCCCGAGGCGGGGTCGTGCCGCGGCTTGCTACATAGCTAATTTCAGATCGGCATGCGGTATCCATAAAACTCGTGGTCATCATTGTAACCGCCCTGGCCCGCCCCAAGGTCGGTGAAGTCGCTCACGAACTCGATTGCAGCGATCCACTTCACCTGCTTGAAACCCAGCTCGTTCTCGCAGCGCACGCGCAACGGCGCGCCGTACAGGACACGGAGCGGCTCGTCGTTCATCTCGTAGGCAAGCAGGGTCAGCTTGTGCCGCATGTTTTGCAGCTCGTGTACCTCATAGTAGCGCCCGCCATCGTCGCCGTTCGCCATTGAGTAGAACACGACGTAGCGAGCCTCCTTCCTCGGCCTCACTAGCTCCAGGATGTGATGCATCGGAACGCCAGTCCATTTTGCCACCCCCGACCAGCCCTGGATGCAGAAATGGGTGGTGATCTGGCTCTGCTTAGGCATCGCCTTGAGGTCGGCAAACGAAAATTCCTGCGGATGCTCCACGAGGCCGCCGATGTGCAGGCGATAGTCGGCAAAGCCGCCAGCCAGGAGCGCAGCATACTCGGGAGAATTCGGCAGGAGGTGGTGGTTAGGCCAGAAATGCGGGGAGATGTCCCTCTCCGTGAGCTGGCTGGTGGGATCCCACCGTTCGGCGAGCCCCTTAAGCCCGCCGATGATAAACCGGCCAGTCTTCTGCACGAGGCGGGCGTGCTTGATGGTGAAGGGCGTGGCCCAGAGCCACGCTGCCACGATCAGGGCCATCGCGAGGAGGAAGAATGGCAAGCCGGTCCAATCGGGGCTCTCCACACCAGCGAACATGTGATTGGTGTTCTGCCTCAGCCCAGTGATGAACACAAAGACGCCGTGAACGATGATGAAGAATACGAACCAGCTAAGGCCAAAAACGTGGATCGACCGGGCGACCTGGCGGTTCAGCACCCTCCCCAGCCAGCCCAACCTGTTGGAGAAAGCCGGCCCCTGAAGCAGCCCGGTTGCGATTTGAAGAGGCGCAGCGATGAAGAAGGTGAAGAAATAGGTGAGCTGCTGTAG
>JASHRR010000021.1 GCA_030037185.1 Xanthobacteraceae bacterium
CGCGACAAGCTCTCGATGAGCCGCGAACAGATGACCTCGCGGCTCGCCATCATGATGGGGGGGCGGGTGGCCGAGGAACTGGTGTTCGGCCGCGAAAAGGTGACCTCGGGCGCGGCCTCCGACATTGAGCAGGCCACCAAGCTCGCCCGCATGATGGTCACCCGTTGGGGCCTGTCGGATGAATTGGGCACGGCGGCATACGGGGAAAACCAGGAGGAGGTGTTCCTCGGCCATTCGGTGTCGCGGCAGCAGAATATTTCCGAGTCGACCGCCCAAAAGATCGACTCGGAAATCCGGCGGCTGGTCGAGGCCGGCCATAACGAGGCAAACGCCATCCTCAAGGCCAAGCGCGACGAATTGGAGGTCCTTGCGAAGGCTCTCCTCGAGTTCGAGACGCTGTCGGGAGATGAGATCATGAATCTACTCAAGGAGCGGACAGCACGAATCGCCATGGCTTCATCGACCAGGCCAAAATCATTCAAATAGCGCCGCGACCGCCCAACTGTTGTCCGCCGCAATGCCGCACCTGTGTTCGCTTCCTACCGCTTTCCAAGCGCAGATACGGGCATGCAAAGGGCGCGGTCCCTCTGCATCGCCGCTTTCTTTTTTGGCGCGGTCTTTCCTCCCGCAAAGTGACTTAGATCAAAGCCTGTTCGATGCATATCTCACCGGGGCTCACAATCCCCAAGTCGATCCCATCTGTCCAATAAGCGGAAATACTCAAGTGATCACAGTACATAAGTCTTTATAGGGGAAAAGCCATTGAAGCCCACGGCTGCAACACTAGCGGTGTAGGCCCCCGCTGACAGGAAGTCGACGGTGTCTCCGATAGCAAGATCGAGCGGTAATTCGTAAGGGTGACGACGGTAGAGGATGTCGGTGCTATCGCAGGTGGGGCCAGCAAGAATGGCCGGACCACAGGGACCGCCGTCGCGGCGCGTGCGAATGCGGTAATGGATCCTTTCATTCAGCGTCTCATCCAATCCGTTGTAAAGGCCGGCATCAAGATATATCCAACGCTCCCGTTCATGCTGAGATTTGCGTGCGATGAGCAGTATCTCGGTCCGCAAGACACCTGCATCTGCGACGAGATACCGTCCAGGCTCGACGACGATGTGTGGACGAGCAGAACCGAATTCCTTAGTGAGAGCGGTTTCGATCGCTTCGGCGTAGGCGTCTAATGGTTGGATCGGTTCGCGGTAATGAGCCGGGAGGCCGCCGCCGACGTTGAGCAGCTCGAGATGAACGCCGTGGTGCGCGCAACCACGATAAATCCACGCGGCGTGAGCAATTGCTGTTGCCCATTGGCGCGGATCAGTTTGTTGTGATCCGACATGAAAGGAAAGCCCGACAGGATGCAGGCCAAGGCCTTTTGCCGCGACAATCAGCTCGACCGCCATGTGCGATTCGCAACCAAACTTGCGTGTAAGCGGCCATTCGGCCCCTTTATTTTCAATGAGCATTCGGCAAAAGACACGTGATCCGGGTGCACTGCGCGCCAACTTCTCAACCTCGGCTATGCTATCGAAAGCGAACAAGTCGACACCTGCGGCTCGTGACTTGGCCATGGCGCTTTCGCGCTTTATCGTATTTCCGAATGAGAGTCGCGCCGCCGGCACCTTGAGGCCAAGGCAGATGTCGATTTCACCGGGGCTGGCAACATCGAAATGAGTCCCAAGGGTAGCCAATAGCGAAATTATTTCAGGTGCGGGGTTCGCCTTTACCGCATAAAATATATCAGACTTAGGCAAGGCCTTCTTTAAGGCCTCGTGGCGTGACCGCACGACATCCGTATCGATCACAACACAGGGACTGGGTGGACACGCAGTTTTAAGAAACTGATCCGTGCGTGGCGTCGGCGACAATATTTCGCATGGGACTGGTCCATCAACCATAGTATCGGCCTCTATCGATGAATGTCGAGCCACCGCTCCTCTGTCCAAATCGGAGCCAAGCAAACAAGAGAGGATCATCCAGAGCCTGCGCGCAGCACCTCTCGATAATCTTTTCCCATCCACCGCGCCGATCGACAAGACAAATGCGCCGACACTCTGACCGATACACACGTCATGAATAGCCTTCCCACCATTGCAACCGGTATCGAGCCGATGCGAAACCGCATTGATGCAGATCAAACCACCGACCGCCAGGCGCCCCTCGTTCGGCTCGTTCGCGGCGGCACGCACCTGCATCGTAAAGGTCAACATCGGGGTGAGCGCACCGAGCCACCAGCAGCCGCCGATCGCGCCCGCGACCAGCGCTCTGCACGCATCGTATCGGTCGTCATCTTAGTTTAGTGAAATCGCCGCACATCTGAATCGGTTCCAGCGAAGGCCGTTTTGCTAAGAGTTGAAGCCGGCAGGCTGAGCGGCGACGGGTTGACGCGGCGCGCAACCACCCCGCCCCGGGCAGTTGATGGGTGGAGGGGCAACCAAGCTTGCAGAAACCCTTGGGGTCACTGCGACCGCGTTCGCGGAGACGGCTTCGATGCCGGGCGAGGGACTGATTGTCCACGTTGATTTGGCCCAGGGTAGCCCTTTAGGCCCGCGACACCCGGGTCATTTAATCCAGATCAAAGCTATCGGTTCATCCGCGTGCTCAAGTTCAAATTCCGTGGCGAGACGAGACACTCGCCACCGATCTTGGCTGCAGCCCTGCGCAATCGTTGTTGCTCGACCATGAGGGCTGGTGTGACGGAGCAGTGTGATGAGCGCGCTGGCGAGCAGGGGGAAGGGAATACCGGCAAAACTATTGTCGGCCGCGGTAGCGGCACTGGGTGCGGTTTCCTTTGGCATCGTCGCGCTTACCCACGGCGAGAGCGTGAATGCAGCCTGGCTGGTGATCGCTGCCATCTGCGTCTATTTCATTTCCTATCGCTTCTACGCGCTCTTCGTCGCCAACAAGGCGCTGGGCGTGGATGCAAACCGGCAAACGCCGGCGTGGCGTCACAATGACGGCCTCGACTACGTGCCGACCAACCGCTACGTACTCTACGGGCATCATTTCGCAGCTATCGCCGGCGCCGGCCCGCTGGTCGGTCCCGTCCTCGCCGCACAGATGGGGTATCTGCCGGGGACGCTCTGGATTCTGGCTGGCGTCGTCCTCGCCGGCGCGATCCAGGACATGACCGTGCTCTTTCTCTCGACACGGCGCGACGGCCGCTCGCTCGGCGACATGGTCCGCTCCGAGATGGGGCCGGTCGCCGGAATCATCGCCGGCGTCGGCATCCTGCTGATCTGCGTCATCATCCTCGCGGTGCTTGCCCTGGTCGTCGTGAAGGCGCTGGTGGGCAGTCCGTGGGGCACGTTCGCGGTCTTCCTCACGATTCCGATCGCCATCCTGATGGGGATTTACAGCCAGTACATCCGGCCGGGACGCATCGGCGAGATGTCGATCCTCGGCGCCGTGCTGTTGGTGGCCGCCCTGATCTACGGGCGCACCGTCGCAGAAACACCGGAGCTTGCCGCTTACTTCGACCTCAGCGGCGAGACGCTGGCCTTGACGGTCATCGGCTACGGGTTCGTCGCATCGGTGCTACCGGTGTGGCTGTTGCTGGCACCGCGGGACTACCTGTCAACGTTCCTGAAGATCGGCACCATCACGCTGCTTGCGATCGGCATCATCATCGTGCGGCCCGATTTGCAAATGCCGGCCTTCACCAAGTTCATCGACGGCACCGGGCCGGTGTGGGCCGGCGGCCTGTTCCCGTTCCTGTTCATCACCATCGCCTGCGGCTCGGTGTCGGGCTGGCACGCGCTGATCGCGTCCGGCACGACGCCGAAGATGATCGAGAACGAGAACCAGATCGCCTTCATCGGTTACGGCGCCATGCTGATGGAATCGTTCGTCGCCATCATGGCGCTGACTGGCGCCAGCGTGATCCATCCCGGCATCTATTTCGCCATGAACAGCTCGGCCGGCCTCATCGGCACGACCGCCGACCATGCGGCGCAGGTGATCTCCACCTGGGGCTTCACCGTGACACCTGACGTGATAACCCAGATGGCCAGGGACGTTGGCGAGACAACGATCATGTCGCGCACCGGCGGCGCGCCGACGCTCGCCGTCGGCATGGCGAGCATCCTGTCGGGCTTCCTCGGAGGCCGCGAGTTGATGGGTATCTGGTATCACTTCGCCATCCTGTTCGAGGCCCTGTTCATCTTGACGACGGTCGACGCCGGCACCCGCGTATTGCGCTTCATGATTCAGGATCTCGTCGGCAACGCTATTCCGGCATTCAGGGAAACAAAGTCGTGGACCAGCAACGTGATCGGCTCCGCGCTCGCGGTGACGCTGTGGGGTTATTTCCTCTATGTGGGCGTTATCGATCCCCTCGGCGGCATTTTCACGCTGTGGCCGCTGTTCGGTACAGCGAACCAGATGCTGGCCGCCATCGCCCTGACGCTGTGCACAGTGGTGCTGTTTAAGATGAAGCACGAGCGGTTCGCCTGGGTCACCGTCGTGCCTATGACATGGCTGGTGGCGACCACCGTGACGGCCGGCCTCGAGAAGGTGTTCAACACCGATCCGGATGTCGGTTTCGTTAGCCACGCGCTCCAGTTCGGCCGTGCCGCCGCCGCGGGCCAGGTGCTCGCGCCGGCCAAGACGTTGGAGGAAATGAGTCGCATCATCTTCAACGACTATGTGGATGCGACGCTGTCGGCGTTGTTCGTCGCGGTCGTCGTGGCGAGCGTGGTCTACGGCGTCATCAATATCCGCAAGGCGCTCGGCAGCGCCAAGGCGACAGCGATTGAGCTTGGTGACGCCCGAATGGCCGGCGCGGTGGCGGGAGGTGGCAATGTCTGACAGCTTAGACCTGCAGGCGCTGTTCGACCGCTCCGCCGGCGCCGTGCGCGTCACCTATCGCTTGGCGACACAGACGGCGCGTCTGATGGTCGGCATCCCCGATTACGAGACGTATGTCAGACACCGCCGGAACGTCCATCCCGGACAACGAGTGATGACCTACGAGGAGTTCTTCCGGGAGCGCCGCGACGCCCGCTACGCCGTCAGCAAGGGCCGGTTCCGGGCCTGCTGCTGACGCAAGAAAAAACCGCGGGGCTGCGATCGATCTCCGCGCTCCTCTCATCCTGATTGCGAGGCTCGACTTCAATGAAGCGCAGCGATATGACGCCGCTGGTGGATCTCACCCATGAACTGGGCGCAGGTCCCGAGCGCAGCCGGCGCCCGCTCTATGTCGATCTGTTGCCGCCCTGTAACAACGCCTGTCCGGCCGGCGAGAACATCCAGGCCTGGCTTGATCTGGCCCAAGCCGGAAAGTACCGCCAGGCCTGGGACGTCCTGACGCGGGACAACCCGCTTCCGGCCGTTCACGGCCGCGTCTGCTATCACCCTTGCGAAGCGGGCTGCAACCGGGCGGAACTAGATGCCGCGGTCAGCATCCACGCCGTCGAACGCTTCCTCGGCGATCTTGCCGCCGCAGAGGGCTGGATGCCTCCGATCGACAGGCCGGCCAGCGGCAAGCGGGTGCTGGTAATCGGAGCTGGCCCGAGCGGGCTTTCGGCGGCCTACCATCTGATCCGCCTGGGCCACGCCGCCGAAATCCACGAGGCCGGCCCACTGCCGGGCGGCATGATGCACTTCGGCATTCCCGCCTACCGGCTGCCGCGCGCCGAGCTGATGAGGGAGATCCGCCGCATCGAGCAGATGGGCGTGCGTATCGTGCTCAATCACAAGGTCGAAGACGCGCTCGCTGAACAGGCCGCCGGCAACTTCGACGCGGTGTTCATCGCCATCGGCGCCCATGTGTCGCGACATGTCGACGTCCCGGCGCGCGACGCCGGCCGCGTTCTTGAGGCGGTGAGCCTGCTGCGCAGCGTCAGCACCGGCGAGAAGCCGCGCCTTGGCCGGCGCGTGGTGATCTACGGCGGCGGCAATACCGCGATGGATGCGGCGCGGACGGCCAGGCGTCTGGGCGCCGAGGAGGCGCTGATCATCTACCACCGCGACCGCGCCCACATGCCGGCGCACGCCTTCGAAGCGGACGAGGCGCTTCAGGAAGGCGTCAAGATCAAGTGGCTGACGAGCATCAAGGAGGTCGCCGGCCCGTCTCTGACGGTGGAGGTCATGGAACTCGACGCCAGCGGGCGGCCGCAGCCGACCGGGCAAGTCGAAAAACTTGAAGCCGACGCCGTGGTACTGGCGCTCGGGCAGCAGACCGACTCGAGCTTTCTCAAGCGCGTGCCGCGAATAGGCTTCAAGCCCGACGGCACCGTCATCGTCGGCCAGGACATGATGACCGGCAGTCCCGGCATCTTTGCCGGCGGCGATATGGTGCCGAGCGAACGCACGGTCACCGTCGCGGTTGGGCACGGCAAGCGCGCTGCCCGCCATATCGACGCCTGGCTGCGCGGCAGCGTTCACGAGGCGCCCCGGAAGCATCCCGTGGTGTCCTTTCCGATGCTCCATCTACCGGTCTTCAGCGATGCCGATCCGTCGCCCCAGAACGTTTTGGCGGTGGCCGAGCGGGCCGAAAGTTTTGCCGAAGTTGTGGCGGGCTTTACGGAACAGCAAGCACGGCGAGAGGCCCAGCGCTGTCTAAGCTGCGGCAATTGCTTTGAGTGCGACAACTGCTACGCGGCCTGTCCCGAGCAGGCGATCCTCAAGCTCGGTCCCGGCCGACGCTACCGCTACGACTACGCGAAATGCACCGGCTGTGCGGTCTGCTTCGAGCAATGCCCGTGTCACGCCATCGAGATGATCCCGGAGCCGGCGCCGGAACTTTGAGGCCGCGCGCAAGGAGCGAGACATGACCAAATTCGCAGCGACTATGGATGGTAACACCGCCGTTACCCACGTGGCCTATCGCGTGAACGAAGTGTGCGCGATCTTTCCGATCACCCCGTCATCGACCATGGCAGAGCTTGCGGACGAATGGGCCGCCACGCGGCTGAAGAACATCTGGGGTCAGATCCCAACCGTCGAGGAGATGCAGAGCGAAGGCGGCGCGGCTGGCGCGGTTCACGGCGCTCTGCAATCGGGCGCGCTGACCACGACATTCACGGCGTCACAAGGCCTCATGCTGATGCTGCCCAACATGTTCAAGATCGCGGGCGAGTTGACATCGACGGTCTTCCACGTCGCCGCCCGTTCCCTCGCCACGCAGGCGCTGTCGATTTTTGGCGACCACTCGGACGTGATGGCGACCCGCACAACCGGTTTCGCGCTGCTTTCTTCAGGCTCGGTGCAGGAGGCCCATGACTCGGCGCTCATCGCCCAGGCGGCGACGCTCGAATCCAGGGTGCCGTTCCTCCACTTCTTCGATGGGTTCCGCACCTCGCACGAAGTCAATACGCTGGAGCTGCTCAGCGACGCGCAGATCCGCGCCATGATCAACGACGAGCTGGTGCACGCCCATCGCGCCCGCGCGCTTGATCCGGAACACCCATTCGTGCGCGGAACGGCGCATAACCCGGACACCTTCTTCCAGGCCCGGGAGACCGTGAACCCGTTCTATGCCCGCACGCCCGGCATTGTGCAGTCCGTGATGGACCGCTTCGCGAAGCTGACGAGCCGGCAGTATCGCTTGTTCGAGTACGCCGGTCCCGCCGACGCCGAACGCGTCGTGGTTGTGATGGGATCTGGCGCCGAGACCGCACGCGAGACTGCTGCGACCCTACGCGCGCTGGGCGAGAGCGTTGGCGTGCTGCAGGTGCGACTTTACCGGCCGTTCGCGGCCGACGCCTTCGTCGCCGCGCTTCCGGAAGGCGTACGTGGCGTCGCCGTGCTGGAACAGACCAAGGAACCGGGTGCGGCCGGCGAGCCGCTCTACGTAGACGTCGTGACTGCGCTTGCGCAGGCCGTCGGTTCCGGCCGCCGCCGGACCATGCCGCACGTCGTCGGCGGCCGTTATGGCCTCTCCTCCAAGGACTTCAATCCATCGATGGCCAAGGCGGTGTTCGACGAGCTTGCCCGGCCTGAGCCGAAGAACAGCTTCACGATCGGCATCATCGACGATGTCAGCCACACCAGCCTCGAGACCGATCCCGGCTTCACGATCGGGGATCCCGACACCGTCGAGGCGGTCTTCTACGGCCTCGGTGCCGACGGCACCGTGGGGGCAAACAAGAACAGCGTGAAGATCATTGCCGAGGACGCGGGCCTCTATGCGCAGGGCTACTTCGTCTACGATTCCCACAAGTCCGGTGCACAGACCGTTTCGCACTTGCGGTTTGGGCCGCGGCCAATCCATGCTCCCTACCTCATCCAGAAGGCCGGCTTCGTCGCCTGCCATCAGTTTCAATTCGTCGAACGGATCGACATTTTGCGGCTGGCCGCGCCGGGCGCGACGCTCCTTCTCAACAGCCCTTATGGCCCCGACGATGTGTGGGACCACCTGCCGCGGGCGATGCAACAGCGGATCATCGAGCTCGGGCTGCGCTTCTTCGTCATCGACGCTTCGAAGGTAGCGCAGGATGTCGGCCTTCGCGGGCGCACCAACACCGTCCTACAAACCTGCTTCTTCGCAATCTCCGGCGTGCTGCCGAAGGACGAGGCCATCCGCCAGATCAAGGAATCGATCAGCAAGACTTATAGCGACAAGGGCGAGGAGGTGGTCCGCCGCAATTTTCAGGCGGTGGATGACACCTTGTCGCGGCTGTTTGCGGTGAAAGTCCCGGACAAAGTGACGAGCGCCTGGGACCGGCAGCCCCTGGTGCCGCCGACGGCGCCGGAGTTCATCCGCGAGGTGACCAGCAGGATGTTCGAAGGCCGCGGCGATGAGATCCCGGTCAGCCTGATGCCGATCGACGGCACCTACCCGTCAGGCACCGGTGCATTCGAGAAGCGCAATATCTCCGACCTGGTGGCGGCCTGGGAGCCGGATCTCTGCATCCAGTGCGGCCAGTGCAGCTTCGTCTGCCCCCACGCCGTCATTCGTGCCAAGTATTATGACGAGTCGCGGCTCGACGGTGCGCCCGCGACCTTCAAATCGGCCCCTATTAATGTCCGTGGTTTCCCCGCCGTGCGGTTCTCGCTGCAGTTCTACCTGGAAGACTGCACCGGATGCGGCCTGTGCATCGAAGCCTGCCCCGCGCACAGTCCGACACAGCCCGGCCTCAAGGCTGTCAACCTGCGTGAAAAGCCGCCACTCGTCGCGCCGGAACGCGAGAACATCGCGTTCTTCGAGAAGCTGCCGGTCAACGACCGGGCGCGGGTCGATTTTGCCAACGTCCGCGGCGTGCAGTTCCTGGAGCCACTGTTCGAGTTCTCGGGCGCGTGCGGCGGATGCGGCGAGACGCCGTATCTCAAGCTGCTGTCGCAACTGTTCGGCGATCGCATGCAGGTCGCCAACGCAACCGGTTGCTCGTCGATCTACGGCGCCAATCTGCCGGCGACACCATGGACGAAGAACCGCGAAGGGCGCGGTCCGGCGTGGTCGAACTCGCTGTTCGAAGACAACGCCGAGTTCGGTCTTGGCTTTCGCCTGGCGGCCGATAAGCACCTGGAGCTGGCCATGCGTCTGGCGCGCGAGCTCGCTACCAAAGTCGGGGTGGATCTGGTTGAAGCAATTCTAACGGCGCCGCAGGTTCATGAGTCCGAAATCCGGGCGCAGCGGCTGCGCGTTGCCGACCTCATCCAGCTTCTGCAGACGCTGGGCGGCGATCCCGCCGCCAAGGCCCTGCTGTCGGTCGTCGATCATCTCGTGCGCCGGAGCATCTGGATCGTCGGCGGCGATGGATGGGCCTACGACATCGGCTATGGGGGTCTCGACCATGTGCTGGCGAGCGCGCGCGATGTCAATCTACTTGTTCTCGACACTGAGGTGTATTCCAACACCGGCGGCCAGTCATCGAAGGCGACCCCGCTCGGGGCCATCGCGAAATTCGCCGCTGCCGGCAAGCGCACCGCCGCAAGGATCTGGCACTGCAGGCGATCGCCTACGGGAACGTCTACGTGGCCCAGGTGGCCATGGGCGCCAACCTGCAGCACACGCTGCTCGCCTTTCGCGAGGCCGAGGCCTATCCGGGACCATCCCTGATCCTCGCCTACTGCCACTGCATCGCCCACGGGTTCGACCTCAAGTACGGTATGCGTCAGCAGGATCTCGCTGTCGCGAGCGGCTACTGGCCGTTGTTCCGCTACGACCCGGCGATGCGGACGATCGGAGAAAATCCGTTCCGTCTCGACTCGCCGCGGCCGACCATCACGTTGCGCGATTACGCCTACAACGAGCTTCGCTACAAGGCGCTGGCGCAAATCCGCCCCGACGAGGCCGAGCGGTTGCTGGCCGCCGGACAGGCGGCCATCGATGAAAAATACCGCATCTATGAAGAGATGGCCGGCTGGGCACCAACGCGCTTTCATCCGCAAACACCCGTGCAAGCGTAGACTACGGAGTCTACTGAGCAAACGCCGAGAGCCTCTCCACCACCCGGTCTGCCCTTGAAGAATCCGCAGATTGTCCTCACCGCTATCCGCAAGCTGAAGACTACGCCTCCGCCGCCGTGTCCTGCCATCGCTGTTCGAGGAATCGTCTGTCGGATGCCCGACAATCGGACATGCCATCGTGGGTTAGCGCGCGGTGTATGGGCTTGCGGTTGTCACTAATCTGGTGGACGGTCCGTTTCGCATCCTGGGCTATCGTATACGCCACATTTGGCGTCACGCTTCTCGTCGTGCGCCCCATTTGGTGGATGATCCGTTCGCTTGCGTGGTGTGGCGAGGGCGCCAACCACATCTCGCCATCGCGCGCAGGCAGCACGGCTGCGGTCCTTCACAGCGCCGTCGGTCACAAGGCGAAGATGCCTGCGCGTCGCGCTACGACCCTCATTCCCGGAAAGTCGCCGTCTCCGTCAGGGAAGCGACAGAAGCTCCAACTGCCGCTCGCGTCACCAACGCGATCTCCTCCATGCTGCGCTGACTTAGGACAGTCGCAAAAATAATCGAATCGGATTTTCCCGAAGATGCGACGTAGTGACTCGGATGAGGGTGATTCTCAGTCATCGGACCGATTGGTAC
>JASHRR010000197.1 GCA_030037185.1 Xanthobacteraceae bacterium
CGAAACCGGGCGCCTCATGGGCCAGACCGCCTTAACAGCCATCCGCGCCGCTTTGACCTCCGGCTCCGTGTTCGCGACCGCCTGACCAGCAAGGCGGACGCCATTTTCAAGACGCCATCATTGCACGCGCAATCTGCTCGTCGTCCCGACGTCGAGCAGACCGCTATAGCGAACCGTCCGCGTGGGCTACCGCCTGAACTGGGGTAAAAAGGGGTGAGCAATTACCTTCCCTTCCATAGGCAAACTCAAGGCTTCAACAATACAATGCGCAGCGGTTCGGGAACGGCTGCGCGAGCGTGAGGCTGTTCGCGACGATCAGCGGCGGAAAACGACGTCCGCCAGCGGCGTCAATTGCTGTCGAAGTTCACCGCGTAGTAGCCGACCGAGCCGGTTTTCGAGGTGTCTTTCCACTGGTGCGGGGTCTTTGCCGGGATCGTGATCACGTCGCCCTTGGTCAGATGATGACTCACCCCGCCCTCGATGCCGGTTCCACGCGTCTGGCCGGGGGCGGTTACCCTCGGGTCGATCATCTTGCCGCCGGTGATGAACTCGGCTTCGCCATCCACAATGATGAACACATGGTTGGTGTTATCGTGCATCTCGGATCCGCGCTGCACACCGCGGTTGGCGATGACGATCAAACCTTCATCCTCGATGATGCGCCCGCCCTTGACGAAAGCGGCCGCAACCTTGTCGTGGTCTACATAGTGGACGCGCGGCGGAAAACCGGCGGCAGTTCCCAGGGTTACCAGGGCGGCCGTCGAGAGCATCGCGGCGAGTGCGAGCAGGTATTTCATCGGTGATTTCCCGTTTAGTGCGAGCAGGTATTTCATCAGCGATTCCCCTTTTTAGATGACGCAATGCACGGTCAGCGTAGTCTAGGTACGCCGCGACGCAATGCCCATCCTCATGGGTTACGCCCCCGGAGAGAGGAGAGAGGCTGGTGCGGCAATGCACAAGTCTGCACATGTGAAGGTAATGGCCCAACTCTGCCGGCTTTGGCGACGGCCCAAGTCGGCAGCTTTCTGGGGTACAGCGGTAATGACCACGCCGCCGTAGGGAGCGGGTCACGCCTTAGCGCCAGCGGATTGCAGCAATCCGCCCAAGGCCTCGCTGATCATCCGCGATAAATCGGGGTCGGCGGCGATCGCCTCCGCGTCGAGTTTACGGCTCAGGAGATCAATGGTGATGCAGGCCCCTTCGACGATCTCGGCCGCCATGGTCGTGAGCACCAGCCGCAGCGCCTCCTGCGCCGCGGTGGCGCGTAGCGAGGCGTTGAACAGGGCGACCCTCTTGCCATGAAAATTCGGGCTGCCCACCAGCCAGTCCAGCATGTTCTTGAAGGCGCCGGGAATTCCCCTTGCATATTCGGGGCAGGAGATCAGCAGCGCGTCGCACGCGTCCATGCGGGCGCGAAGGGCGAGGACGACGGCAGGCGGATCGGCTTCGAGATCGGGATTGAAATGGGGTAGCGCGCCGAAGTCGCGGTAGCGCTCGATCGCCATGCCGAGCGGAGCGAGGCGTTCCGCCGCCTGCAGAAGGGCCGTATTGGAAGAAACCTCTCGCAGACTGCCCGATACCGAAACGACCTTCACGATATTATCCTCATACCAGGGTCCCAAATTGTCGGGCCAATTCGGGCGTCGCCACAAAGTCGGGTAGAGTCGAGATGTGGGGCGGTGGCTAGGCGTTGCTATCTCGGCCGAAGAGTGTGCCGGTCGACCGGCATCGCACCGTTTCGGTGCTGATCAGCTCCAGTCCGCAAGCCCGAACCCGTTATCCCGTCCAAAAGTCGCCATTCCCGTCGAGGAGCCTGAACCTATACTTACTGGATATCTGTTCTGCCCCTTTCGTCCGGCGGTGATTCGCCGTCACGCCAGGGGCGCAACCGATGCGTCGCCTTGACCGCTCGCCTCCAGCGCCCGCGCCACAAATCCGCAAACCTTCATCTCCTCGATGAAACTGCGCAAATAGGCGATGCCCGCTTCGTGGCCCTTGCCCGTACCCATGGCCTGCTCGATCGCCATGAAGCGCTCCGGAATCAGGCGGGTGTCGGGATGCGCCTGCGCAAAGGCGACGATCGGCTGGCGCACGCCCGCAGCCACTTCGAGATGGTCCCGCACGAACATCTCCAAGGCTTCCGACCCGCTCGGCTGGCGCACCAGCTTGGCGTGCTTGAGGGCGCGGGTGAGATAGAGATCGTAGGCGCTGCCTTGCGCCACCGCAACCCGCACGCCGTCGCGATCGACGTCCGCGATCGTATAGAAGTCCGAGTCCTTCGGCACGAGGTAAACACCTTCGATGACCACGTAGGGCGCCGTGAAATCGATCCCCGCGGCGCGCACTGGATCGACGGCGAGGAACGCAACGTCCCACAGCCCCGCTCCCGCCGCCTCGACGACCTTGCCAGCAGCATCGAAGGTGACGTAGTCAATGCCGACTCCGAGGCGCCGTGCCAATTCGCGCGCAAGCTCTGCCGACACGCCGCGCGGCGGGCCACCGGCCGGATCCCGCTGGGCGAGCACCGAGTTTCCGAAATTGATCGCCGCGCGCAGGCGGCCCGTGGGAGCGAGCTCGGCAGCGAGGCCTGATGAAATTCCACCGGTCATGATGTGATCCTTGTCTTGTCTGACACGTGCTTGCCATTCCATGAATATACGAACGGCCGCCGCCGGGCATGCGATTTCGTCCAACCTCCCTCCTGCAAAGAAGGCCGACGGCCTCGACAGTGGCGTGGTCAGGCTCGACGATGCACGCCGCAAAGCCAGAGTGCCCTTGGGTCGGACCGCGGAAGACGAAGACGCAACATCGCCGCGATGACGCGCAGCGGCGACCGGCACGCCAAAAGCACGCCGCACTCGAGTTGCAGATAGCTCTAGCAAACAGCTCCGCGATGTCGATCGCAACGTCACGTTCAGCGGCAAGCGCAGGTTCGATCCTGGCCGGAGCGACCCAAGACCTTCGAGCGGCTGATCTATCCGGTATTCGGTTCAAACCCTCAGCGACATCAAGCACCGACGACGTCTCGGCCCTCAGACACACCCTCCCGCAGGGGCTTACTAGCGCCTACAGGGTGTCTCAGGGCCGCGATCGGCATCCTGCCGCGCCTGCGGGCTCCGCGGGGCCGGCAACGAGCTGGCGGAGGCAGAAGGACGCGCAGTTGAGCTGCGATTGCCAGGACGGCGAGCGGTCGGTCATGCGGACCACACGCGGCGGCGCACGCGCCCACCCGCGCCCTCGACCGGGGGCGCACCGCATGATCGAGGACCGCCAATGTCGAGTCGATATCGGCGTGAAATTCCACCAAACCGCGAAGAAATTCAAACGGATCATCCTCGCCGCGCAGTCAAGACTTCCGGCCTGCCTCGGATGGATCAGCACGCAAGTGACGCGACACGTTAACTCGAGTTAACTTGCGTCCGCACAATTTATGTTATCGGCTCTGCTTCGGGAGTGGCGGCTTATTGGTTCATGGAGTCTGACTTCGAACCTGAGACAGTTGCCGATGAGTGAGGTTCCCAAAGCCGCTCCCAAAAAGCCGGGCGACATCGGTCAGCCCGCCGGCTGCATCACGCTGGACGAATTATTGCAGTGGCGAGACTTGGTGAGCGCGCCCGGCTCGCTTGCTGGAAGCCGCGCTTCGAAAACCTGAATAGCCACGCCTGTTGTCCCTGGCGCGAAAGGCATCCCATCCATCGCCCTCTCTTATCCTGCCCACAGTCGTAAGGAGTTGACCGCCTGGATAGCCAAAAGTGGCAGGCCAATCTGCCGGCAGTCGTAACACCTGGCCCCCCGCAGGAAGTAGTCCGTGAGCCGGTGGGCCACGCGCGGCCCTGTGTGGAAGGTTAATACCGCGTGCACACTGACTTTTAAGTCCGCTCACGGGCAGCATATGCGGGTGGTGTCGTGCTTGTGACCGTCTGCGGCCGTCGCAGCAAACATTTCGGGCCGATCAGCACAGATGACCAATTCCAGCACGCCGGACGCCGGCGACATTCTACTGCGCCAATACGTTCTCGCTCCGCCGCTCGACTGGGATGACGACTGCGAGCGGGAGTTGCGTTTACAAGACGACCTGTGGAACAGGCTCGTCGAGATCGAACGTGCTCATCGCCAAGCCTTCATCGCCTTGACGGTCGACGACCCTGTCGTGCATAGCGCCGAGGCGGCCGTCAACGCGGCGCTCGATGAGCTCGAGGCGCTGAAGAAAGAGCGGACAGGCAGACGCAGCGCCTATCGCAAAAAGGGCGATACTGAGGGTCTTGACGTTGCCATTCACGCGGCCCGGGATCATTTGAAGCGGTGTAGCCAAGCAGCGAAAGAAGCTCGTCGGGCAGCCCGCGCTAAGCTCAAGCCGAAAATCGCGGCCCTCAACGTCGCCCGATTTACCGCAGTCAAGGCCGCTCGTAACGCGAGCGGCCTGTGGTGGGGCAACTACAACGCGGTGTGCGCGAGCTATGAACACGCCCGCAATGCAGCACTTAAGCGGAGCGGCGAACTGCATTTTCGCCTCTATCACGGCGAGGGTCGCATCACCAATCAGATCCAGGGCGGCATCACCGTAGCAGAGCTCTATGCTGGTGCGCACTCACAAGTGAGCTTGCGGCAGCCTATGGAAGGCGAATGGCAGTCACCGGACATCGTGCCTATTCCCGGTAGCCGTCGCGACCGTGTTAGTCGCATGGTGCTTGCCGTCACCATCTTCACCCGCGGTCGTGTGCGGAAAAATGTGCGCTGGCCGATCTTCCTCAATCGCCCGATCCCGGATGGCGCGGTGATCAAGCAGGTCGTGATCCGCCGCCGCAAGGTATCGCATCATGTGCGTTGGACCGCGACATTCACTTGCCGCCAGCCGAGTTCATCGAGTCTGATGGGCAAGCGTATTGTCGCCATAGATTTTGGCTGGCGCCGGCTCAACGACGGTATGCGTGTCGCAACCGTGATGGATGATAGCGCTCATCAGTTCGTCATACTGCCAGACGATCTTGTGGGCGTTCACGATTGGCTCGATGGACAGAAAAAGCACCGGGCCGCCGTGCACGAGCGGATCATCGAGCGGCTGCGTGACCTGCCGTGGCCGGCCGCGCCCCCTGCTCTCGAAGCCATGGCACAATGGTGGCGCGCAATTCCAATGAACCGGCTCGTTCCGCGCCACACCGCTCAACTGGTGCTAACGTGGCGCGACCATGCCGGCTGGAGAGCACAGGATTTTGCGGTGGCCGATGAGTGGCGCAGGCACGACAAACGGATCTGGGAGCGTGTTACTCACCGGAGCAATCGCGCACGACGGCACCGGCTTGATCTCTATCGCAAAGTGGCCAAGCAAATCGTCGACGGTGCCGGCATTGTAATTTTGAAGGATTTTCGACTCGATCGGATAGCGCGGAGGACCGATGACGGCCTTCCCAGGAACGTTAACGCGACAATGCAGCGCAACCGCGCTATCGCCGGCACATCTGTGCTGCGGCAGTGGATTGAGATCGAGGCCGGAAAGGTCGGGGCGCAAATCCACCTCCACCGCGGCGTATCGACATGGCTTTGTTCCGTGTGCGGTCATCGGCTCCAGCCAAAGGATCCTAGTCGTCTGCATCAGCAGTGCCCCCACTGCAGCAACGCGTTTGACCAGGACCTCGAGGCCTGCCGCAACATGCTTGCCCCGTTGAAGGCACGCTGGCGGCGGAATAGCCGCCGCCACTCGAACCGGTATTCCGGTGAGCTTCCGACAAAATTAGAGTCCACGTGCTGTCTAATAGGTTAAATTATTGTAATCCTCGGTCGCTCGATCGGTGCCGAAAGGTGTTGCCGTTGCAAAAAGATGCGACTTGCCTGCCCGTAGTGCGTCCTACGCCGCC
>JASHRR010000198.1 GCA_030037185.1 Xanthobacteraceae bacterium
GGCGGTCGGCTTGATAAAACCGGCGAAACGCCACGAACAGGTCATGAGGCGAGGCTGGAGGCAAACCAGAATGGCGGGGGTGTATACGGACCAGCGTTTAAACCTCTCCAAACTTGGGAAGGCCTGCGGAAGAAAGCCAAGGTTTCAAACCGGACCCGGGAAATCTGGCCGTCCGGGATTATAGGGGGGCTTCGGGAAACGTAAGCCATGGTGGGACTGTGCACCCGTCTTGCAATCGAAAGAGCAGGAACGGAAACCCCCCACCTACAGCGGGGCGCGCCCGATTTCTATCCCAATAATGAGCGCCGGCACCGTCCGGATCGTTGTGCTGAGCGTGGCGCTTCTGCGTCTTGCCGCCAGGCCGGTGACCTCCTGCATAACCGCCTCCTCATCGAGTGCGGCGTCCGTCTTGCGGCCCGCGGAGATACTGTCGGCGACTTTACGTCAGGCGAAAGCGTTGTCACGGGGCGGCAGGAGAGTGGCCTCGGCACATTGGATACTATTTCCAAGCGCAAGCGCTGACCAATCCTGTTCGGATTGCCGGGTTGACCGCCGAACCGCAGTACGTCAAAGTTTGTTGTTCAGCGGCTGAGCCGGTGCACAACACGACAAAACTGAACTTCAATTTGCGTTTGTGGAGGAGGAAGAAGATGATGATGCTTGCCGCTATCAAGCCTAGCAAAGAACCCGTAGTCAACGAGCTCGACGACAATAGGCAAATGCAGGTCTGGCCGCTTCCACTCGATGAAAAGTACCTTGAGGAATTTCTCACCTATATTTTTCAGAATTATTGGGATCAGATAATATTTGGACCCCTTATCGAAGGAGCGGCCTATGAGCTGGCCTGTCCGAGCAAGCCGAGCAGAATTTCACTTTCCGACGGCTATTTGACCGTCAGCTTCGGCGGTCCGCATTTCCACCTTTGCATCGGTGAGAACAAGGGCAGCCAGGCCAACCCGACACCCGAGGATTTGAAGGCCCGTCGGCGGCCGTCGAAGGCGCAGATATTCCATCGCATCGATAAGCATGGCTCTCCTATTTCCTGGGGCTTCGAGATGAGAAACGGAGCCGACCAGCCGATGATCTCCATATTTTTTGCCAGCCCATTCCTTTCCGCGGAAGTCAAGATTGCCAAGGAGCCGAATTGGGAGCGTCTAGCAATGTGGCGGGACATAGCGAAACGGTATCTCGATAGAGAGCCCGAGGAATTCGATCAAAGCGGCCGCGGCTACGCAGCGGCTGGGCACGGCTAACGCCCATCTGCGTGCGCCTATGAATTAGGTGTTGCGAGGTCATCTGGCGCCGAGTTTGTTTCGGCGTGCAGGGATGGAAACGTGGCTGCGCCGATTCCGGCCCCGGAAGGGATCCAACGAGCGTAGAGAGTTTAAAGACGCCACCGGCTGAGGATGATAGGAGGTCAATGCGAGGGCCCTCGCCGCGTGTAATGTGCCAATCTGTAAGCTTTGCAAGGGAGATTCAAAATTGCGCGGGGTGGCGCCCCGGTTCTGCATCCTTGATGCTGCGCTTCGGATGGGCTCTCGCAGCACTCATACTTTGGGGCAAGCCCGAGTTGCGCCGAAGTGGCGCCCGGCGCATTATGCGATTAGGGGCGGCAGCTCTGTGCGCACTTGCCAAAGACGCAGGGCCTGTTGGCTTTATTTCAAAAGCACCACACGTTATTTCTGTGCGAGTTGTCCAATAATCGCCGAATCAGAACGCCTGGAAAGAAACCGGTCATGAGTTAGCCACAGGCCCCACGAAAGTGCGTGGCCGTGTAAGGCGCCTGCGATAAAGCAAGCCGCCGGAATGCCGTCGGACCAAAGGCCCGTTGACGTTAACGCGGCCCGAACAGGTAATTTATGCCAATCCGCACTATGTCGTCGCCGAGCACCGTCGTCGATGTGCGCAATGTGGGCGGAGTGGTTGAATAGCTGTAGTTATTGCTCATGTTTGGAAATTGGAGATGTAAATACTCGACCCTCGCGGTCCATCGCGGCGCAAAGCCCCATTCCAGGCCAGCGCCGGCGGCCCATCCATTGCTGAATCCACTGTTGGATCCGTCGTTCTCAAGGCCGGCCAATCCAGGAATCAACGCCGAGGACGTCACGGTGCGATCCACCTTGACATCAGTCCAAGCCCAGCCACCGGTACCATAAAGGAGTACGTTATTCCAAAAAAAGCCCACCCGCGCTCTGCCGGTACCAAAGTCATTGGTCGCGAAATGGTAAGAAGCGCATTCTTCGGAACCACATACCGACACATTCGTCGACATATTGGCTACGGACCCGTCAGTTTCCGCGCCGAGCAACCAATTGGGACCGATCACCCAATTGTATCCAATTTGGCCGCCGCCGAAGAAGCCACTGTTCTTAACGGTAAATTGCTCGATCTGTCCGCCAAGATTGTCATCGAAGCCGGCGGTATTGTTAGACTGCCAAGCCCAACCGGCATGAGCACCTAGATAGAGTCCGCTCCAATTAAATCCGGTAGGCGGCGAAGGAGCATTTGGCATTGCTATATCAGCTCCCCACGCCTCGGTGCCTAAGGCGGCCATCATGCCGATCAATAAGGCAGTTCTCATCAGTACCCTCCCGCGCCCCTGAAGTCAGAGCAATCATCTTAGTTGTCTAATCTGGGCATGCATAGAGCAATAAGGACACAGTCCAGAATAATTTTGTGGCTTTCTTGGAAACAGACAAATGAGTACAACGCCGTATAGCGACTTGAGCCATAGATGGCTATACTATGTTTATGATATCCAATTTGTTGGGTGCTATTTTTCCTCAGTCACCGGGACCGCATGCTTAAAAATAATACAGGTGCGGCCATCTTAAAACATGGTCCGATTATCATGGAAAGATCGGCAACGGGGACGTAACTTGGTTACGTCGCGGCTACCCTGCCGAACGGGAGTTAGCCAATCGGCGAGATCGGCTGGTCAGAACCGGTAGTTGATGCCGGCGCGTACCACATTCGAGGTGAAGGTCGCATTGCTGCAACTGGCGCAAACCGGCGCGTTGCCGAGGTTAACGTAAAGGTATTCGACCTTGGCGGTCCAGTTCGCCGGCAGAGCGAATTCCAATCCGCCGCCAACCGTCCAGCCCAGATTGGTCTGATCGTTGCCGATGAAGGTGACCATCCCGACCGCGTTGGGCGCGCTGGTCGGGCCGGTGGTGCGTATATTGCCGAATGCCAGACCGCCGGTCACATAGGGCATCCAGCGATCATACGCATAGCCGAACCGGCCCCGA
>JASHRR010000199.1 GCA_030037185.1 Xanthobacteraceae bacterium
GGATCGACGCGCAGATTCGCGTTGCCACAGAAGCGGGTGCCTTCGACAAACTGCCGGGGGCCGGCAAGCCACTCCGGAATCTCGGTCAGGAAACACGACCCTCTCTGGTGGGTAGCGGCCGTCCGACATCGGGTCGCGGCTCTCAACGTTGAGATCGCCAAGGTCAACGGACCGTGGTGGATGGGCCGCCGACGCGCCTCAGCACGCTGGACGTCGATCAGGTCGTGGCGCGTTGGCGGCGGGCCCGCTCCGCCGATCCTGGGTAGCACTTCGGTCTCACGGCTTCCCGGAGGCGACGAAGCACGAAGCTCTTATTCTTAACCGAGCCATTGCCCGGGGTGTGTCAGTTTCAGACTGATTGTGGATTCCGATTGATGCCTGATCCGCAACCGAAGCGATAATGTCCGAATCTGGCCCGACCCTGCTGACTTGCGCGGCGCACAAAGTGGGTCGGTTAGCTGGGGTACTTCGGACGTGCCGATCATGTTATCGGCACAGCCGTTCGACCCCAACCGGAAGTCTTTATGGCAGCCGGAGCAATCGCCTCTGTGACTTCGTAACACTAGGTGCTAATCATCCAGGCTTCCCATTGTCAAATTAACGGTCGTTCCCGTCATCCCGCTCGCCTTGTCGGACGCCATGAAGACCGCCACGTTTGACATCTCCTCGATCGTCATGAGTCGTCGACCGTGGGTCCTGCTCGCTAGCATCTGTTGCCACTGTTCCCAGGTCATTCCTGACGCCTTGGCGCGAGGTTCGAATGCTCTCTTTATCGTGCCTGTCTCAGGCATGGCCTGCGGTCGCAGACCGATCACGCGAATGCCGTGCGACGCGAGCTCGGCGGATAAATCTCTGGTGAGTGCCTCCTTGGCGGCCTGCGCCGGACCGTAGCCTCCTACCAATGGGAGGCCTGTCCGTGAGTGCAGTGCCGTGACCGTCATGATCACGCCCGACTTATTCGCGACCATCCGCCGGGCCGCCAAGCGCGCGGTCAGGAAATACGACGTCACGTAGCTAATGACGGGCAGAGAGAACTGCTCGAGGTCCAACTCGACTAGAAGTACACCCAGAATCTGCGCATCTGGGATCCCGACCGCGTTGAAGGATATGTCGATGCGGCCCGCCTTGTCGATCACGGACTGTAGATGCCTCTCCACAGCCCGCTCGTCGAGTGCGTCGACCTCTGCCGCCTCGCCGGATCCGCCGGCGGCAATGATGTCCTTGGCGACCGCTTCGACCGGTGCGCGGAGGCGCCCGGTGAGAAAAGTCTTGGCCCCCTCGCGCGCGAAGGCGCGTGCCACAGCACCACCGATGCCACCTCCAGCTCCGTAGATCACTGCAACCTTGTCCTTCAGCATCATCTCTGGTTCCCTTCTGTGCCTGGTGGTCTGCGCATGACTGCCGCTTTCACCACCCATCCGACTTCCGGATCATAGGTATAGACACCAGCCGAGGGGCGAACCGGGCGGTAGAGAAGGAGGCGTGGCAAGGTGCGGGAAGTGATGCGATGGAGAGAGGCGTGACAGCCGACCTGATCTCAAGGGCGCGGGCTGGGGACGGCGATGCGTTCCGAGAGCTGATCGAGCCGCACCGCCGAGAGCTACAGGTGCACTGCTACCGGATGCTCGGATCCTTGCAAGATGCCGAGGACGCGCTGCAAGACACGCTGCTGGCCGCCTGGCAAGGCCTCGCTGGGTTCGAGGGACGCGCCTCGCTCCGCACCTGGCTCTATCGGATCGCCACCAACCGGTGCCTCAATGCGCTTCGCTCGGCCAGCCGACGGCCCGCCAAGGAGTGGGACGTGCCGGAGGTTGAACCGCCCGAGCCGACGCGGCTCGGCGAGATCGTATGGCTCGAGCCAATTCCCGACGCACTCCTTGAGGGTGCCATCGACGTGCCGCTTGGACCGGATGCCTGCTACGAGCGGAAGGCATCCATCTCGCTGGCCTTCGTGACCGCCCTTCAGGTGCTGCCGGCCCGCCAGCTTGCCGTCCTCATCTTGCGCGACGTCCTTGGATTTCACGCGCGCGAGGTGGCCGACATGCTCGACTCGACCGTCGAATCGATCAACAGCATCCTCAAGCGGGCGCGCGCCAACCTGCAACGCAGACGTCCGCCGACCGCCGACCAAAATCCGCCCCCCGCCTCTGGCTCACCCTCCGAGGATGCGATCGTGGCCAAGTTCGTCAGCGCGTGGGAATCCGCCGATCTCGACGGGCTGGTAGCCCTTTTGACGGATGACGTTTTCATCTCGATGCCGCCGATGTCATTCGAATACGAGGGCCGAGACCTCGTTGCCCGCTTCTGCGCCAGTGTCTTCGGCGCGGGCCGGAGGTTCGACCTCGTGCGCACGCGAGCCAACGGCCAGCCGGCATTCGGGGCCTATCTGCGCGCGCCAACCGGCATCCGCCATGGGGTTGGCCTCTACGTCCTCACCCTCACTGGCGACCGGATCTTCGCCATGACCCGCTTCGAAAACGGCATGCTCCCATGGTTCGGGCTGCCGCTATCACTCCCAAGCCGATAGCGAGCTTCCGAGGCGTAACAGAATGCGGCAATGTCTTGGTAGACCGTGACCCAAGGTCCTCTCTGCCGCTTGGTCATAACTCTCCCGCGGAATCGTCCGGACTTGCCAACACAACGGCATAGCCATCTGGATCGCATAATCAGGATTCCAGTGGTCGGCGGGTGGGGATTGCAATGGCAACACGTCCGTTTGTGGCCCGGGACAGCCAAGCTGGCCAAAGGCTCCGGTCATCGGGGTGGACCTGCCATACCCGCTGAGCATGCGGCAAGACCGCCGAGTAGGCCCCGGGAATCTCGTCGACTCATCCGGCTCATGCCATCGCATGAGAGCTGCTGCAGCAAATTGAGCAAGTTCGCGGTAGGGACGCGAGTTACTCGCTTCCTCGTCATTGCGCTCACGCGCCCGTGCGCCACCTGGGCAGATAGGGCAGCGCAAACATGTAAAGACCGGTGACCAGCATCAAGAAGAGCGGCGGCAGTGGCGAATAGACCACCCAAGCTTGGGGTTCACCCAGGGCCATGGTGACGAAATTGGCGATGACGGTCGCCGTAAAAATGACGGACAGCCAACGGTGAGTTTGCCGAATCAGCTTGCTCACGAGAACCTCCTTCGTGGGGGCTTGCACATACTGCGCGTACATCATGGGCGCGCCTCGACCATCTTCCAGGCGTTGCCTGACGGGTCGCGGAAATTGGCGTCGACGCCGCCGAAGCGGGCGATCGGCTCCTGTATGAACTCGACGCCCTTGGCGCGCATCTTGTCATAGGCGGCGCGACAATCGTCGACGACAAGCACAAGGGGCGGCATGGCGCCCTTCGCTACCATTTCGCGCATCGTATGCGCCGTTGCCGCGTCGAGCACGGGCTCCTGCGGCAGGAACAGGCCAAGCTCGAACGAGGGCTGATTCGGATGCTTCACCGTGAGCCAGCGATAGTTCCCGTTGTGGGCGTCGGTGTGGACCTGGAAGCCCAGCTTGCCCACGTAGAAGTCGAGCGCCTCGTCCTGGTCGTGCACATAGAGACCGATGACTCCGATACCTTTGCTCATTTGGAGACCTCCGTTTCCCCGGTGTCGGTTCTATCGCCGGTCTCCCGTCGCCGCTTCTCCGAAACTGCGATCTTGAGGTCGGGCCTGTAAGCAGCGCTGACGAAGCAGTGTGGTACCTGCTCGAGCTGATGGGCGCTCGCCTGCTCGCGCGCGCGGAGCTCGCTCGGGCTCTCGCCGGTGACGGCGCGGAAAACGCGCCCGAAGGTGCCGAGACTGCTCCAGCCGGTTTGGAATGCGATCTCGATGATCGGCGCGTCCGAGTCGCGGAGCAGCGCCTTGGCTCGCTCGATGCGACGCGTCAGCAGATAGCGATGCGGCGGAACGCCGAAGGCTTCTTTGAACGACCGCGCAAAGTGCGCATCGGAGACCCCACTGACGTTGGCGAGCCGCTCGACTGGCCAATCCTCTTCCGAGGCGGCGTCCATGCGGTCCTTTGCGCGCAACAGGCGGCGCAGTCGCCACGGAACCGTTGTACCCAGTCTTCAGACACCGCATCCGCCAATTGCCCATAGGCTGGTGGAGCGGTGGAGCAACAGTCGCGGTCGCGATGTCCAGGCCGAGCCACCCGAGAATGTCGGAGACGGTCTCTTCGTATTTTGATACGAAATCTTCGTACGTCACGGTCAGCGGCGCGATGTGGCCCTGAGCGAAAAACTCCTGAATGTCAGCTTCACGCATTACGCTCTCAGCCACACCAGATGATCGATCGCGTCTGGGTCATAGTGGTCAGCAATATCGATAGCTTGCGGACATACCCCGCGCAGCCGATGCCATTCTTGAGACTGTACAGCCTTCCACCAAGACACAGCGAGCCTGACCTTGTTTCGGCGAGTCATGAAAATATGCCGTCCATTCGGAAAGGCATTCGCCCAAATGCCTGGAGGCGTTC
>JASHRR010000200.1 GCA_030037185.1 Xanthobacteraceae bacterium
GTTCACCAAGACTAACCTCAATGACTACGAGGGCACCGAGACTGTGGAGGAGGGCGCTGCCGAGGCGGTGCGCGTTGCGCTGCTTGGTCCGGACGGCCCGACAGGTACATTCACGGGCGCAAAAGTCGGAACGATCCCGTGGTGATCGGTAAAGCCGAAAACACAACGGTCAGTGCACCACGCCTGTCGTCTCCGTCGGTTCGGTAGTGCTGTCGCTCCCGGCGCCGCCGAGGATACCCTACACAGCTGGCTTGCCGAGTGAGGGACGTCGTCTCCCTGGTTCAGGCGCGGAGTTTCGCCGTTCTCACACTTCCGCTCCTGGCCCAAGTCCGCCGACTTGCGTGCACCAAGTTGGCCGCTTTCTCGGGTACACCGGCTGTGATGCCACCGTCCTCGGGGAGGCGGCACGTGACCCGAAGCGGCCTTCGCTCGGATAGCGGCAGGGTGAATTCACCTGAGGCATTTAGCTACTAAGCTAACTCTAGCTGCTCGTCGAATTGCGTTCTCACGTGCCGCGTCGATAGATATCGAACACAGCCGAGGCAGGGCGCTGTCGCATGGCGGGAATTCTCGACGCCGCGCTTCTCGCGCCCTTTCCCGCACTTCCCGCATACACTGCATCCGTAGCGTCTCCTTCAATTCTATGGCGCGGATTGCGCCGCACCGGTTTCCCCGGGCCACAGCCGCGTCTGGGTGTCGGCGTAACCGATCGGAAGAAGCAAAATGGCGAAGACGAGAATGCGAGGACCTGCTGTCATGACGTGGCTGCCGCGGGTGGCGACTGCTGCTGGCTAGCGAATTTATGCCAGTAGGCGGCGGTCTCACTGGTCTGCTTGATCACTGCGTCCGGCTCCGGCGGGGCCGGCCAGAACAGCAGTAGGTAGCGATCGGTCTCCGGCTCTCCCTCCATCCGGGTATCCAGTTTTGTGCCGTCTTCCATTCCTGTGGCGCAGTACCGGACCCGGTAGCTGGCTTCGGCGAGGTCGAGCGGCCGGCGCCACTGGGCGCCCCAGCCGACCAGCGTGGCTTCGCCCATAGGGTGGAAGGATGTCTCGACAATCTCCTGCCAGCCCTCGTTTACCGGCGGCGGCTCGTCGTGAAGCTCCGCGGTGAAGCCGACGTAGCCGGTGTGCAGGCCGGTGATCAGGAATAAGAAGCCGGGTATCGCGGCTCCACACAGCCCGTTGCACTGGCCGCCGAAACATTCGGTCATGTCCGGAAACTCCGACCCGCTCTCAACATAGATCTGCCGTAATGCACTTGTGCCGGCCCGCTCATCAACGTCCGCACTACCGCCTCCTTGACGGCTTTGATGGTCCCGCCAATCGCCATCATTGTCGCCAAACGCGGGCTGTGCAACGCCCCAAGTCGGCAGCCTTGGGCCAGGAAGAGACATCGACAAATCCAGGCAGCCACTACTGGCCTGTTCCCTCAGCAAGTCGTCAGCTTTCTTGGATACACCGGTCGTCATGCCAACTTTGTCGCAACGGCCGCCCGTGACCCGATTCAGACGTCGGTGTGGCATCAGTTGTAACTGTCGGCACCGCAACGTTCGTCCGTTCCGGATCGTTGCAATCGACCGAGGGACGTCTCCATACCTAGACCAGCCGTCAGCACGACCAACGGCTCATCGCCGACGGCGTGCGCGTCAACGCGTCGCCGAAACCTTGGTCGATTAGGCGGCTTCGCGTAGAGGGCGACGCTGAGTCGGATGACTGGATAGCGCGACAGGCTCGCCAATAAGAACCTTGCAACCGTTGTGAGGGGCTTATGGCAGCGACGAAATTGGAAGTAGGAGCAAAGGTCAAAGTGGCGACAATGAAGGTGGTGCAGGTTCCCAAGCCAGGAGCCGATTTCCAGATCGTTGAGCGCGAGATTCCAAAGCCGGGTGTGGGATACGTCCGGATCAAGGTACAGGCCTGTGGGGTCTGCGGCAGTGATGTCCTCACCAAAGATGGCTCTTGGCCAGGCATCCAGCACCCCCGTGTTCCAGGACACGAAGTGGTGGGCGTTATTGATGAACTCGGTGCCGGCGTATCCGCCTGGAACAACGGTCAGCGCGTTGGCGTTGGCTGGCACGGCGGCCAAGACAACACGTGTCCCTCCTGCCGGCGCGGAGATTTTCGCAATTGCCGGAATCTGAGAGTTCCCGGCATCAGCTACGATGGAGGATATCAGCAATACATGATTGCTCCCAAGGAAGCGCTGGTGGCGGTACCGGAAAGCCTAAGCGACGCCGAAGCAGCACCGCTCCTCTGCGCGGGAATTACGACTTACAATGCACTGCGCCACAGCGGCGCGGTGCCGGGCGACCTTGTCGCCGTGCTAGGCATCGGGGGTCTGGGTCACCTTGCAATTCAATTCGCAAATAGGTTTGGTTACAACGTCGCTGCCATCGGCCGCAGGTCTGAAGACGCGGCGTTGGCCAAGAAACTCGGAGCGAGAGTGTACATCGATAATGAAGTGGCAAACCCGGTGGAGGCATTGCAAATGCTGGGCGGCGCACGGGTAATTTTAGCGACAGCTCCAAGCTCCAAAACGATGTCGGAGCTTTTCGATGGTCTGGGCTCGAACGGTAAGCTCATTGTGATAGGTGTGGCGTTCGATCCGATTGAAGTCACTCCGATACAGCTCATCAGTGGAAGTCGAGCGATTCAAGGGTGGGCGGCCGGGACGCCAGCGGATTCCGAGGACACGTTGAGGTTCGCGGAACTAACCGGCGTGCGTCCCATGATCGAAACATATCCGCTCGAAAAAGCGGCCGACGCTTACGCGCGCATGTTGAGCGGCAAGGCGCAATTCCGTGTCGTTCTGACGATGTAATTCTGATCCAGGAATTCTCGAAGCCGTTGTTGAAAAGGCAAGCCTCACGGGTCCGCCTTTCTGTCCTCGGTCCCGGTCCGAAGATGACGATGGGCAAAGTCAGTGGTGCGAAGTGCTTGTAGCCGTCATGTGCTGGTGACGGAAGTTCCAGCCGTTCTGATGCCATTTCCGAGTGGTTTCGTGTGGCCCTTAGCCGCTGTGAGCCCTCGATAGCGACAGCACGATAGCTAGCGAACGTACTACGGACCAAATGTGGTTTCACGCGGTGATTGATCCTTGTGCCGGCGCCGCTTCCGACCCGCTCGCCGACAGGCATCCGATGTGAACCCCGGTGGGTCAGCGATTTCATCTTCCGGCTTCGAGCAGGTATGCCGCCTCATAGCGCGACGAGATCAGGAAACACCTCGATCCGTCACGGTGATGGCGATGCATCCCAGGGATTGAGCACGGCCACGCGCATAGGCCCGAAATCCGCGACATTCCGGGCGACGACGGTGAGATCGTGCGTCAGTGCCGTTGCAGCGTTGCAGCTATCAGCGCGTCGCGTTCCGGTCGCCGGTCAGGCACGTGCAGGCGCGCGCACCGAAGCGCCACGTCCATGTCCAACCGGGAGGACTCGGCCTGCGAACGACTGCCGGACATGCCCCATCCACGCCCGCAACGGTGTGGCCTGTCATGATCGTTCCGGTGTTTGACGCCGAGAATGCCCATTTCGATTTCGAGGATCGTGATGACCGACAGATGAAGCACAGTCTGTGGCGTGCTCGCGGACCATGCACCAACCCGCGGGTTGGCCTTGCCAGACGGATGCCCCAGTTCCGAAATCACGGTGGTATCGAGCAGGAACATCAGCGGATAGCGGTGTATTGACCCCACATTTCGGCGCGACCCAGCTGGTGGTTTAATGCCAGCCCATGAGCAATCGAATCGACCCCACGCATAGCAAGCAGGACGCTGCCGTCGGCGCGATGGCTGGT
>JASHRR010000201.1 GCA_030037185.1 Xanthobacteraceae bacterium
ATCCTCATGACGCTTGAGGACGGCTGTGTAGAGGTTGGCCATAATGTCATCGTCGCGCGCTAAGCGAAGAGCGGGATTATCGCAGATGAGGTGCTCAACTTGCGTGGTTGACTCGGAGCAATTAAAGGCCGCGCTTTCCGCCCGTCCCGTGGCCAGAACAATCAGCAAAAACTGATGCCGGTAACAATGCTGAGAAGCCTGCCGAACCGGCGTTTGCGAAGCGCCCGCAGCATGTCCGCTCTAGCCCCTTATCTCGCGGCTCCCTCTCCGATGATGGAAAATGGTCCCCAGAATGCCGGGTAGGCGTTCAACGGGCCGGACTTGTCGTTCATGTAGGCCAGCATTGCGTTGCGCAGGGCCGCGGCGCGGCCAAGCTTCGGATCGGCCGTCATGATGGCGAACGTCGAGGTGGTGAGCCTGGTGGCGGCCTGTGAATCGACCGCCCAGTGCGACACCAGGAGCGCCCGCGCCCCCGCATAGAAGAAGGCGCGCGCCAGCCCCGACAGCGCTTCCGCGCCGGGCTTGTCGGCGGCTGCCGTGTTGCAAGCCGACAGCACCACCCAGTCGGCATTGAGCTTGAGCTGTGCCACCTCGCTCGCCGTCAACAGCCCGTCGTCGAGCTCGGTCGGCTGCTTTGGCAGGGTGAGCGCGAGCGACGGCTCGCCGAGACCCGCGACATCCCCGGCGACGAGACCATGGGTCGCAAAATACACCACCCGGTAGTCGTTGAGCGCCGTCCGCTTCACCACGGTTTCGCTGGCGTCGCTGCCGAGGTGAAGGTCGCCGGCCGCGGCACCGAGCTTTCCGGCGACCGCCTTGAGTTCGTCGGCCGTGTCGAGAAGCGACGGCAGATAGCGCGCGAGCTTCACCCGGTCGATGCCAGCCCCCTGCCAGAATTCGCTGTAGCCCCGGGTCACGGCGACGCGGGTCCCTGCCGCGCGGCGTTCGGCCAGCGCCTTTGCCCGCTCCGCCGGATCGAACACCGGATCGGCAAACCCCACCAGGGGCCTGGCGCCCGGGTCCTGGCGAGCCACTTGGCGCAGGGCCTTCAGGCTCGCCAGCGCCGGCAGCACGCTCACGGCCTGGCGCTTGATGAGCCACGCCGCGTCCCGATAGGAGCCGATGTCCTTGAGTTGAGGAATCGCAGTGGCTGGTTTCTCCGTCACCAGCAGGTGAAACGGCAGCGAGGTCAGCGGGCCGGACGGCACGACCAGCAAATGACGCGCCTGCTTGGTCACCTCCTCGACTGGTCCGATCAGGGCCGCATAGAGTTGATTGGCAAGCCCCAGGTCAAACAGCACCGGCTTGCCGCCCACGGCCTCCTGCCGCAGCGCCTCGACATCGAGGCCACGGCGGAAGGCGGCAACCTGCTGCGACAGCACCGAGGCCCCGAGCGGAATGACCTTCGAGGCGACGGTTCTGCGCGTCACCGCGAAGACGTAGGTCTCCTTGTCGCCGGACGCAAACAGCACCAGCGCTTCGTCGGCGGACAACAGGCCTTGGACGTCCTTGACGGTCAACGGCTGGGGGTGCGAGAGCGCGGCGTAGTCCGGGAACTCGGCAGCGAAGACTTTTTCGAGGGCCTGGCGCTCCGTCGCGATCGCCGCGAGGCGATCTCGGACCCGCTGCTCGGCGGTTGCGTCGCGTTGGCCGGGTTGCTTGGAGACGGCGGTGACGATCGACTTGTCGAGGGTCTCGGTTTCGGCAGCAAGGTCCTGATCCTTGCGAACCAGCTGCGCCAGCCGATCGCTGCCTGCCGCCAGGCGCGCCCCGAGCTTGTTGACGGCGGTTGCCGCCGCCGTCTGCGAGGCGCGCTGCACGACGTCGAGCGCGTCGTCGCGGGCTTGGGCGGCGGAAATCAGCCCCTTTTCCTGGGCGCCGAACAGCACCGGAACAGCCGTGGCCGGATTGGCGTACGCCGAGGCGATCGTCTTTTGTACCAGCGGCAACGCATCAGCATAGCGGCCCTGCTGTCTGTAGAGCTCGGCCAGGTCGTTGAGGGAGCCTGCAACGTCCGGATGGCTGGGACCGAGCACCTTTTCACGGATCGCCAGCGCCCGCTTGACGAGCGGCTCGGCGTCGGCGTAGCGACCCTGCTCGCGATAGAACACAGCCAGGTTGTTGAGCGACCGCGCAACCTCCGGATGGTCGGGACCGAGCGCTTTTTCATAGATCGCGAGGGTCCGCCTGTAGAGCAGCTCGGCATCATCGTAGCGAGCTTGGCGGTTGTAGAGATTAGCCAGGTTGCCGAGCGATGCCGCAACATCCGGATGGCCGGGACCGAGCGCCTTCTCAAAGATCGCCAGCGCCCTCTTGTAGAGCGGCTCGGCGTCAGAGTAGCGGCCTTGGTCGTAATAGATCAGAGCGAGGTTGTTGAGCGCTGCCGCAACGGAGGGATGCTCAGCACCGAGCGCCTTCTCAAGGATCGCCAGCGACCGCTTAAACAGGGGCTCGGCGTCGGCGGAGCGACCTTGGTCTTTGTAGAGATTAGCCAAGCCGTTGAGCGACAGCGCAACATCCGAATGGTCAGGACCGAGCGCCTTTTCACGGATCGCCAGCGCTCGCCTGTAGAGCGGCTCGGCGTCAGCGTAACGACCTTGGCGGTGGTAGAGAACGGCGAGATTGTTGAGCGAGGAGGCAACGTCCGCATGGCCGGGACCGAGGGTCTTTTCACGGATCGCGAGCGCTCGCTTGTCGAGTGGCTCGGCGTCGGCGTAGCGACCTTGATCGGCGTAGATCGCAGCCAGATTGTTGAGCGAATTCGCGACATCCGGATGGTTGGGACCGAGCGCTTTCTCCTGGATCGCCAGGGCTCGCTTGTAGAGCGGCTCGGCGTCAGCGTAGCGCGCTTGGCGGTAGTTAAGCGAAGCCAAGTTGTCGAGCGACCCCGCAACGTCCAGATGTTCGGGACCGAGCGCTTTCTCCCGGATCGCCAGAGCTCGCTTGTAGAGCGCCTCGGCGTCAGGGTAGCGACCTTGGTCGTAGTAGATCAGAGCCAGGTTGTTGAGCGATGCCGCAACGGAGGGATGGTCAGCACCGAGCGCTTTCTCCTGGATCGCCAGAGCTCGCTTGTAGAGCGGCTCGGCGTCGGCGTAGCGACCTTCGTCCTTGTAGAGATTAGCCAGGTTGTTGAGCGATGCTGCAACTAACGGATGGTCGGGGCCGAGCACCTTTTCGCGGATCGCCAGTGCCCGCTTGTGGAGCAGCTCGGCATCGGCGTAGCGGCCTTGGCGATAGTAGAGCAGAGCGAGGTTGTTGAGCGACGCCGCAACATCCGGATGGCCGGGACCGCGCACCTTCTCCCAGATCGCCAGCGATCGCTTAAAGAGGGCCTCGGCGTCGGCGTAGCGACCTTGGTCCTTGTAGAGACTAGCCAGGTTGTTGAGCGATGTCGCAACTAACGGATGGTCGGGACCGAGCACCTTTTCGCGGATCGCCAGCGCTCGCTTATAGAGCGGCTCGGCGTCGGCGTAGCGACCTTGATCGTTGTAGAGATTGGCGAGGTTGTTGAGCGATTCCGCAACGCTCGGATGGTCGGGACCGAGCGCTTTTTCACGGGTCGCCAGCGCTCGCCTGTAGAGCGGCTCGGCGTCGGCGTAGCGACCTTGGTCCTTGTAGAGATTAGCCAGGTTGTTGAGTGATGTCGCAACTAACGGATGCTCGGGACCGAATGCTTTCTCCCAGATCGCCAGCGATCGCTTCTGGAGCGGCTCGGCATCTGCGTAGCGACCTTGGCGATAGTAGACCAGAGCGAGGTTGTTGAGCGACGCCGCAACATCCGGATGGCCGGAACCGAGCACCTTTTCACGAATCGTCAGCGCTCGCTTGTGGAGCGGCCCGGCGTCTGCATAGCGTCCCTGGTTTTCGTAGAGCACAGCCAGATTGTTGAGCAGTGTCGCAACGTTCGGATGGTCAGCACCGAGCACCTTCTCAAGGATCGTCAGCGCTCGCCTGTAGAGCGGCTCGGCGTCGGTGTAGCGACCTTGGTCCTTGTAGAGATTAGCCAGGTTGTTGAGCGATTCCCCAACGTTCGGATGGTCGGGACCGAGCGCCTTTTTACGGATCGCCAGCGCTCGCTTATAGAGCGGCTCGGCCTCAGCGTAGCGACCCAAGCCGTGGTAGACCTCAGCCAGGTTGTTGAGCGACGTCGCAACATTCGGATGCTCGGCACCGAACGCTTTCCCTGCAATCGCCAGCACCTGTTGCGCCAGCGGCAAAGCTTCAGCGAATTTCCCCGCTCGATAGAATGCTATTACTCTTGCATTCAACGCGTCTACCTCGCCCTGTTGCGGAAACGCAGGTGCCATAATGAAAGCATCCACCATCAGCGTCACCGCGACGATCAGGCCGAGTCGCGTGATAATGTTCATAAATAGCCTCCACCCCGAGGACCACCACGATAGAATGGTCCGACCAGACCCAAAACCGCTATTGCGGAGCACCGAGCCGGCGGTCCCGTCGGCGCACGCCCCACGACATACTGCTGTCGGCACCATCGATGAGAGTCCATTTCATGTCGCCCTTTCGCGCCGACCTCGACAAATCGCGACACGAGATGACGAGGGGTTGAATACTGTCAGATCGGGGGCACGCCTTTCGGCTTGACGCCTGTAACCCTCGTGTGAAGTTCAAGTACGGATCGGGACCGGTATCGGGATCGGGAAGCTCGTATAAAGTCCGTCTGTTGATCTGTTTTTTGGTCGTAAATCGCATCTTCTGCAACTCTTTGCTCCGCAGTATAAGCTGTATTTTCTGCGTTGTTTTGAGCATTAGCTGCCCATGCGGAGACAAGCGAAGTGGTAGCAGCGCCGCCATAAGGGATAGACCCGAGCAAGGCGTTAGCAGTGTCGGCAACCAATGAATAGTTATCGGCAGTGCCAAGGTCGGTCACAGCATTCTGAACTGCCTCGACAAAATAGCCAAGGTTGTGGGCGTGAGGGGCGTCGTATACGTAATTGTCCCTGCCGTCGGGGCCAAGCCGCAATAGGGCAAACAAGCGGGTCAGCGGCGCTTTATCGCCCTCGCGTACCATAATTGATTCTCGGTCGCGGTATGTGCTTGCGTACCTGCCCGAAATACTGTCGCCTGTGTGTAAGCGTCGCCGGTGCCGCCGCGGCTTCATTGACAGCTTTCCGTTATCCGCCGCCAAGACAGCACTTAATTCGCCGGGGGAGCTGGAGAAGAGGCCGAAAGCCTGTTTGACGCCTTGGCGTTGCCCTTGAAAGCTCAAGAGGACAGTGCCGACTACAGCCGCGACACCGTCTTGTCTTTCAATTTCCAGCCGGAGCGCTTGAATATAGTCGATCCGTTGTTCAACCGACGCCCGATTCACAATGGACGACTCGATTGTAGCAGCGAGATTAGGCGAAGGGACAGTTTTTGTGCCGGGGCCACTAAGGATGGCGACAGGTGGATTGTTAATGAATGCTTTTGGCAGGCTGGCAAGGTTTTTACCGCTGGCGCCATGCGACACAATCAAATTGCACAGCGAGTCGAGCTCGTTCTGCGATAATCCGGGTCCATTGAGTGCTCGCCCTGAGGCGAGCCGTTTCCTCATACGGATTTTGCTGTATCCATCGTCTGCGCAAACTGCTGGGCGGTGGTGTCGCTGGTGGTCGTCGGTTTTTGACTGCCGTCGGCGCCCGTGCCTGCAGAAACGAACATCGTAACCCCCCGGAATTACGGCGAGCCACCAGCGCCTCACCATCCAATTTGCTGCCCTCCGTTGGCCCATATTGGTTGACCATCCCACTCGTTGCTCCGCGTCTTGCTAGGGATCGCATCGAATCCTACGAGCAATGCGCGAATTTGCGCCAGCATCCCGCTCCAATCCACCGCATGGCCTCCCAGCCGATTGGAGGCTTGCCGCCGCAGCGGACCGCGCGCTGCGCCCGGCGGCCGGATATGCTCCGGAGCGGCAGGGGCCTCTGCCGGCCAGCGATTCGTGCAGTGGGCAATGTAGGACTATCCACCGCCAAGTCGCCCATTTCTGCCCCCTAAAGACAGACCGCCCTCAAACCTGATAGCACGGTGCCCAAAAAGACGACGTCATGATAAAAATAAGAAATGAGACAATTGTACTGCGTAAGTATAATGAATCGTATTTGCTCGGATTTACAAAGCAGATTGCGGACCGGCTGCAGGCGATACTGCGACTTGTCATTTCGGTTGCGGCCATCTCAACGCCCGAGCGGTGGCACAACTTCCGACGCCCGGCCGATACTGCGGGATGGCCAGGAAACCCGAACCACCAAAGCCGAGAAGTTGGAACGTCTACAAGATCTCCAGCAAGGCCGTCTGGCTGGGTGACGTCGAGGCGCCGGACGAAGCCAGCGCGATTGAGAACGCCCCGCTCACGTACTCCGTGCCCCGCGACGACAGCGACCTGCTTTGGTAAGCCGGCACGGTTACAACCGTATTATTGTCCCCACGCTGCAAAGGCCGCCGTGAACGCGCGCTCGCCAGGTGTCCCCTTCTCGAGATCGACAATGGCTCGCTTGTTGCCGGCATAAATCACCGCGATCTCGAACCAGCTCCTTCAGGCGATTGGACGTTGCCCGCCCCGTCGGGCGGCCGACTCTGAAGAAATTAGCCATAAACCTGGAACCGCTGGCGGTGAGCGGAACCGCGCCTGCTTTCATCCTTGTCAGGATGCCCGGATAGGTGACCAAGGGGAAACCCATCACGATCAGCGTGAGCAGATGGGCCCTTGGCGAGCCGCGGCGAGAGCCCTGCGACCAGCGGCTCGTCGACCAGGCATCGAGGTACATCGGTGCCTCGGGCACGCGGACGCGCTGACGCCGCGTCGAAATGCAGGAATGCAGGTAGGTCAGCGTCTTGCAGTCGGAGAGCCAGGCCGCCTCCGGCCAAGGCCAAATGCAATGCACGGCATGGCCTCCAGCCCGATTGCAGGCCTCCCAGCCGATTCGAGGCCCTCCCCCGGCGTTCCCGTAGACGTGCCGGTGATCTGCCGGTATCTTCGAACGCGATCGACTTGTTTGGGCCGTCTGGCCAAGTCACGCCGTATCTATGTTGCGAAAGCAAGGGACTTGAGCGTCCATTAAGCTGTCCGCTGTGCCCCATCGTTAGGTCAAGGTGGATTATATGGCGCTTTGCACACAATGCTTCGCACCGTTTCCTGATTTCACACTGTTTCTTCGGCGTCACATGAGGGGCAAGATGAATTTGCAATTCTTCGTCCGCTTGGCGACTGTGACTGCACTTCTCGGTGCGATCGATGTTCGCGCGCAGAATGCCGAGCCGCCGGCGGCCGTGGGTCTGCCAGACGCATGCAAACTGATGCTGCAGTCGGATCTCGAGGCCTTGTTTCCTGGAATGGCCATCTCCAAAAAAGGAGCAATGCTCAGCGTGGTCTACGAAGGCCCGCAATGGAATCAGGGCTGTACCTATAGGGTCGACCTTCCAAGCCCGACTTCAAAGATGTTTTTCGCCAACTTCATTTCATTGACGGTCATCAAGTGCGACCTGTGCAACGCCAAGGATAAATCCAGCGCAGCGCAAACCCTGCCAAACATGCGAAACGCCGAGGAGAAGGTCGCGGCAGCGGCCAATCCGTCTCTCCACTTGCAAGTCGAACGGCTGTCGGGAATCGGCGATGACGCTTTTGAAGAGACGTCGAACATTCAGTTCAAACTCTGGGTCCGCAAGGACGACCTTATCTTCCTTCTTTTGATGCCCAAGTATTCGCAGCAGACGCAGGCGAACAGTGTTGCCTTGGCCCAACAAGCGGCCAAGCGCTGGCGTGGTGGTGTAGGCATGGTGGAGGCTGCTACTCCCATTGCCGCAAACAGTGCAGTGGACGTGCCGCCCGATAAGCGCGAGTTGACCAAGGCATCGCCAGACAAATGGCCAGATGCGTGCGCGTTGCTCACGCCCGATGACGTCCACGCCGTGTTCGGTGACATGGCCGTCGACAAGCCGGAAAAGACGATGGGGCAGCTCAAAATTGAGTCGCGCGTCGACCAGGTCGAGCCCCTTCCGCACCCGATCGCTTGCCGCTATAACGCCCACAAGGCTACGACACTCAACGGACAGCGCCAAACAGTTACAAACACGATTGCTGTAAATGTCTGGGACGTAGCTACGACAATCGACTTCGCCAAAAAGTACTACCAGATCGCAGTCGGTGACGCGGACACGCAGGTCCCCGGGCTCGGCGACGAAGCCCGCATCGACAAGATGAATCGCATTTACATTCGAAAGGGCGTACTTACGATCTCGGTTTACGTCGGCGGGAATTACCGTGACCGGGTACTGTATGATGACGCCAGAAGGCGCGCAAACGAGCTTGCCAAGCTAGTCGCCGCCAAGCTGCCAATCTTTGTACCTGCAGTGAGGACCGAGACCCCCTGAGTGGGGCCGGCAAATGCCGTGAAAGCTCCTCCATCGTCCGGGGCGGTGGGGCCCTGCTTAATTCGTGCCGGTGTTTTGGGTCCCCTTGCTCGCCATTGCCAGCCAAAATTCTTCGGTTTCCCAACAGGCCCCGGTGTCGATTGTCGAGGCTTTGCCATAATGGCCAAGGAGAAGTCCCTTGAATTGGCGGTGGTGCCGCGATGGAAAGAAGACGACGTCTATTCCGATGCTGCCGTCCGCCACCTGCCGGATCTGATCCGGACAATGACTGCATGGTCGTCATTGCCTGCGGGATCTCTCGCCTCGCTGGGCTCCCATTCAGGCAAACCCGCCTCGCATGTTGAGCTGCCAATGGACGAAATGCGGGTCGAAAAGCAGCTCAAAGGCGGTTTGCGATTTAGCGACAGATGAAAGGTCAGGCATACCTTCGCGATGCAACCCACTCCCCACCTTTGGCACCAGATTTTCGCCCGCGGGTATCTCACCTGAATAACCAGGGCCCTTCAGAGAACTGAATCACGTAGAGACGGTGGTTACTCTCAAAAACGGTTAAGCACCACATAGAGTATGGTAACGTCGTTCTCATGGAGGAATACAATGAACTCATCTGGCTACCTGTCGATCATCACCATGGTGATCATCTTCGTGGCTGTCGGCGGGATGTCTTATTTACGCTTCCGCCGCTTCGCGCGCGACAGGCCTCGCTTGACGGTCCGGGAAACCACTCCTTCCGGAAAGGAAACGGTTCGATTGCTAACACCCCGAGAAGCCTGGAAGCTAGGGGGCCGCACGCGGCTCTCGTGGTTTGGGACATGGAGAACTCTCGTCTTCTTGTTTCTGGGGATCACCCTGCTCGTTTTTGACTCGATCGGCGAGCCAGTGTCGCTGGTGGCTTTGCTGGGCGGCACGGCCGTGGGAGTGTGCGTCGGAATTTATGCGCTACGACTTACCACTTTCGAGGCCATGCCCACCGCCCTTTACTACTACAGGCCGCACCTACTCTACTTCGCCGCGTTGCTCCCGATTTTGCTGTATGCCGGCGGACGCTTCGGCTATCGTGCGCTCATTGCCGCGGCGACCGGTGGGCCCCGCCCCTCATTGTCATTTTCACTAGACCCGCTGATGCTGCTGTGCTCGGGTCATCTGCTTAGCTGCTACGCGAGCTACTACATCGGCCTCCTGAGATGGCGCCGGACCGTCACGGCAGGCAGCAACTAGCGCTGGACCGCCAGGTCGGTACGGATCTACCAGAACCGTGGATGATATTCGATGAAGTAGATGAGCGGAGCCGTGTCCAGCCCCACCGTCTTGGCGCGGAGACGCTTTAGCCATGCCATGATGCCCGTTCGCTAACGCACATTTCTTGGCGTCGATTCCATTCCAGATTTCCGCACCAAGTCCAACTCGTTACTCTTGAGCTGATCATCGCTCAGCCAATCGAGCGGTAACGCAACCAGGCCGCGCTCGAACAGCTCCCATTGAATTTCGGTAGTACTGCCGCGCCCAGGCGACCTATCTGCAAACCCAAAAAACGCCCGTGCCGACCTGAAACTGGCCGCATCACCGGGGCGGGCCGGAAGAGAGGCTTTTGCCCAGCGCTTCGCTGGGACCTCTCGTGCCCCATCCCTACTTCCGCCGCCCTGCATTTGGTTCGACGGCGGCACGCGCTCTTGAACCAGGAGCGCTAGCTCCAGGCTGCCCCGGTTGAGGAGCCGGGGCACGCGGGTTACCCGACGCAGGTGACGCCGACCTCGCCGGGTTCGCGGCGGGCACATTTGGCAATCCAACGACTGTGACACTAACGCTTCTGTTATCAGTCTTCACAACGAAACTGTAGCCTTCCAGAATACGCGGCACCACCCGCGAGAGCGGCCCAACATACGTCCCATTTAGCCGCTTATCGAGATCGACTGACGAATGGTAATCGATACCGAATGTACGGCTCAAAGCCGCGAGGACCTCCTCGACCGAGGCGTCACGCGCCTCAATGGTGACGGCTTCCGGACTGCCGCTAAGCCGGGTTTCCCCGAGCGTCGGAGTCGGAGAAATCGCCAGGGCAACGCCGAGGACAATCGCAGACCGCAAGCCGAGTTGAGGCAAACCGATGGATCGCACCGGGACGCTTGCTGAGTTGATCAATTTTAATCTTCCTGCAGGTGCCGGTTTTCCGTGGCCTAGAACGCGACCGCATTTCACAAGTTATCATCTATGGTCTTGGCCACATTGCGGCTGTTTCGGTGCAATCCCGATCAGAAACACCTCAGCCCGAACTCACCCTCTGTCTCCTCCTCGTCCGCGGCCTCCTCGGGCATGCTGGTACTCCCCTGCGGTCCTCAAACCTCGCTCGGGCTTACCTCCGGGGGGGAGCCCGCAGACGGCGATTGCGCACCGTGAAGCTGCCCGGCCTAACATCGGCGGTGCGCAGAATCGCTGTGAACGCTCCAGGTGCCTGCACCTTCATGCGCTTGCCGCAAGCGAGGGCTTGGGGATCGCCTCGTCGGCATCGCGCGAGCAGGTATCGTGCCGGGGGAGGCGTGGTGGTACAAAGGCAGTCGAACGGTAGGCAGAGCAACAGGCAGATCGGCATCTGCCAAACCGTACTCTTTGAACTTCGTAACGGAGGAGCATGCGATGTCCAAAACAGCTTTGCGGTGCAGCGCTGCGCTGATTGCCTCTCTTGCGGCGGGCGCCGCTGCGCAGGCCCAAACGCACGAAAGCGCCATTCCGAACCTGGCATCCGCTAATTTCGGCTGGCAGCACGGATTCGGGGGACTCGGCTTTCAGCGGGTCGAGGGGAAGGTTGCACCGACCGGACGTGGCCCGGTGCTGCCCAATGTCGAACGTCTCGCCGATGACCAGAATTCCAATCTGACCGCCTGGGCGGCCGCCCAGATACACATGCACAATGAACTGGTAAAAAAGGGACATCGCGCTTTCTCTGCCCAATCCCGGTGTTGGCCCGGCGGCACCCCCGGTCAATTGCTTTTTCTTCAGCCCTTCTACTTCATCCAGACGGCGCAAGAGGTCTGGATGATCTGGGAGCGCGACCATCAGGTGCGCCGGGTCTATCTCAACCGCCAACACAGTGAGAATCCGAAGCCATCCTGGTTCGGCGAATCCGTCGGCCATTACGAGAACGGCGAGCTTGTCATCGACACCATCGGTTTCGTAGAGCATCCCTACAGCTTCGTGGATAATCTCACCACACCGCACACCAAAGACCTGCACGTGGTGGAGCGCTGGAAGATCAGCAATGACGGAAATGCGCTCGAAACGACCATCACGGTTGATGACCCCGGCGCATTCAAGGCGCCGTGGTCGGGCATGATCCGCTGGCAGAAGGTCAACCGCCCGATCGCGGAATGGGCCTGCGCGGAAAACAATCTGGGTTACGAGCAGGCCTTCGAGCTTCCGGAATATCCGATGCCGGTGGCAAATACACCGGACTTTTGATCGCTTTTGAACGGCCACGAGTAAGGCAGGGTCGCGTCGTTTTGTTCGCGTCCGCGCCAATCGCCGGACGCGACGTCGCGATAGCGCGCGATAGCGCCGCGCGCCAATCCGACAATTGGGTCGATCGGCTCAGCTGCCGGGGCAGCGATCGGACAGTCGATAACATCACTGCGCGATCGTCGGATTCACCCAGCCAGCCTGCATGACGCCCTGCGATGGCCGGAAGCTCAAATAGTCCACATGATCCGGGATGTCGGCCCATCCGTGCACCACGCCCGGCGGGACGATCACCACGTCGCCGACCTTTACGGTGACTTTCTTGACGTCATAGGCCATCCCGCCGCAGGTCGGCCCGTTTGGCCCTCCCGGCGAGTTCTGATCGCTGTGCCGTCCGTTGACGATGTAGCCGTCGGTGAACATCGTTCCGCCGCCGGAGACGATGATATAGCCTTCCGTCTGGAAGTCGTGCGTGATGCCTCCCGGCGTTCCGCCCGGAGGAAGGGTTGCCATCGTGCGCCCGCACGGCTGGGCCTGCGCCGCCGCGCCGCCAGGTGCTGGGGGCGCTGGGGTTCTGGTGGAGCTTCGATGAATAACCCCGACCGCGAAGTTCTCGTAGCCGAGATCGATCACCTTCGCGTTCTCATCGCGGGTTCTCCGTGATTGTTCAGTTGCGCTGATTTTGTCGAGGTCTTCTTTCATGATGAAGGTAGCGGTCGTCGGTGCCGTCTTCCCGGCCTGGGCGAATGCTGCTAGCGGAGTCATAACCAATGCAACAGCCAGAACTTTCACCATTGTGTTTTTCATAGCGTCCCTCCCGGATATAGCGTCGTTGTTGGCCAGCTTACATCGTCGCGTGCTGACGGTAGTTCGTACCGGTAGGGAGGCTATTGCATTCACGCGTCACGGTCGACGGG
>JASHRR010000202.1 GCA_030037185.1 Xanthobacteraceae bacterium
GGACCGACGAAACCGACACGCCTTTGCAGCGCTCTCCCAAGTTCGCGAACCAGGAATTTTTCACTGACGCCCAGCGAGCAGAATTGGATCGACAGCGATCGGCCATGCGGGGGCGTGAGAGGCGAGCCGAGCGCGGGACCGTGGCTGACGTTGCCGGCGCGTACAATGACGTGTTCACGCCCAAGAAGCGGACCGGCCTGCGGACATCGCGCATTGTCGATCCGCCCAACGGCCGGCTGCCGCCGCTGACCCCAGAGGCTCAGAAAAGTGCTGCTGCCGAACGCGAGTTTCGGCTTGCGCTGCTGCAGGCCACCGAGACCTGCAAAAATAAAGAGTCGCCATGTAGCGGGGGCAGGTACGATCCCAGTCCCTCGCCGCGATTCGCGGAGCCTCCTCCTCGCTACAACACAGCGACCATCAATCGCTATGATAATCCAGAGGACGCCTCGTTGGCGGTGCGCTGCCTGATGGGCGGGGTACCCGAGATTGGCACGCTCGGGGCAATCGCTGACCGCATCAGCTTCCGGCGAATCGTACAGACACCCGGGGGCATCTCGATGTTCTATGATGTGGGCCAGGGACAAGGGTGGCAGCGCAATATCGTGATGGACGGGAGGCCGCATTTGCCCGCCAGTATTCGCCAGTGGTACGGCGACTCGCGTGGCCACTGGGAGGGCAATACTCTCGTGGTCGACGTGACGAATTTCAGTCCGAAGACTGATTTTCAGGGGTCGCGCGAAAATCTTCACGTGATCGAGCGATGGACACGGACGGACCCCAATACGCTCGAATATGTCGTGATAGTCGAGGATCCTACGGTGTGGAGCCGCCCCTGGACTGCAAAGCAAGAATTCACTCGACAGAGCGAGGAGGAGAACAGAATATATACCGAGCCGCGCTGCATCGAAGGAAACTATGGCCTCCCGGGGCTGCTTCATGGACACCGAATGGAAGATCTCGCCTTTACGGAGGGACGAGGTGTGGATCCGAGAACCATCAGTACCATCTCGGCTAATGACAGCGAACGCGACCCGTTGCAATGATACGCCAGTAAGGCAAAGCGGCCATTCCCAAGCGCTCGACGTTAACAGTGCGCATGCCGGGAGGAGATAGATGGGCAGTGGTCTGACGAGGCTTTGGACAGCCAAGTTCGCAATTGCTATGGCCTTTGCATCCTGGCCGGCGTTCGCGCAGACAGGCCCGGCCTGGATCGCGGCATGGGGAACCTCTCAGCAAGTGCTCGGCCAGACCCGCGTGAGCAACGCGACGTTGCGCCTGATCGCACGCGTGACCGCGCCCGGAGATGCAATTCGGCTACGGTTTGACAACACGTTCGGCATCGCGCCGGTCACGTTCGGCAAAGTATCGACCGGGCCGCGTCAGTCGGTGAGCAATCGGGCAAGCATTTCGCCCGGACTTCTCAAGCCGGTAATGTTCGACGGTCGGTCGTCCGTCACGATCCCAGCGGGCGGCTCCGTTACGAGCGATCCCATTCCCCTGACGGTGGACGCACAGGAGGACCTGGCCGTCAGCGTCTATATTCCGGGTGCAGACGTTCAGGCGAGCCAACATACTGGCGCGATCGTGACATCGTTCATTACGGATAATGGCGCGGGCGATCTAACGGCATCCGAATCCGGTGCTCCATTCACGACCCGGATCACAACGATGCCGTGGTTAAAAGCTATCGATGTTCGTGCCACGACGCCGAAGACTGCGATCATCGTCTTCGGCGATTCGATCACGGATGGGACGTGCACAACCCTCGATGGGCATGATCGCTGGGAGGATATTATGGCGCAGCGATTGGCGCTACAAGACGCTGTCCGCCATTCCGTCGTGAACGAAGGCATTGGCGGAAACACCGTGACTCGCAATGTCACGCCTGCGCCCGACAGCCCGCCCGGCACCGAACGGCTTGATCGTGACGTGTTGGCACATGCGGGCGTATCACACGTCGTGGTATTCATGGGCACCAACGATATCCGACGGGACGCAAGCGCTGAACAGGTGATCAGTGGCCTCAAGGAAATTATCGCGCGCGTCAGAGCGCGCGGCTTGAAAATCATTGGCGTCACCATCGTGCCTCGCCACAATGTTGCGCCAGTTGGCGCCAATACCGGTTGGAACGACGCAAAAACGAAAGTGCGCAACGAGGTCAATGCGTGGATTCGCGGGAGCGGCGCCTTTGATGGGGTCATCGATTTCGACCGCGTCGTCCGCAGCGCCGCCAATCCAGACGTTCTAAACATTACTTACAACTGCGGCGATGGAATTCATCCATCGTCGCTCGGCTATTTTCAGATGGGAAAATCGGTTGATCTGAATTTGTTCGAAACGAAGTGACCCCTCGCGTGTGGTTGAGGATGCGCTCGGCGCTCGCGGGCCGCTGAGCGCGACGTGCTTTTTCGGTGTGGACCACCGGCAAGTGGATCGACCGTAAGTTCCGACAAGCGTTTTCAGTGAAACGGACGCGAACCTCTAGAGGCGATCGTGACAGCGCTTCGCACGCGGTATTCCTGACGCGTCGAACGGATCCATCAGCCACGAGATTCAGGAGGAATGTGGCGGGCTGACCGGCTGACCGAGGATCGGCTGGTTTTTTAAATCGCAAAGACTCTACGGGAGCCCTCTGCGAGCCCGACCTGATGTTCAGTCCCGAGTCGAGGCGGTGTTCTAAGGAGGTGGACGACGAGATAAAGCGGACCGCGGGCGATCGCTGGGGGACTTGCGATCTCGTGGTGGATCAATCTGGGAGAGTTCAGATTCAGGTTCTCTTACGATCCGCCGAAGCGGATTAACGGGCATGTCTGATGATGATTCGCTAGTAATAGCGGACTTGCGCAGCAAAAGTACGGGAGACGCTGGTGCTGCTTGCGGACCGGAAATCGCCTATCATCGCTGTTCAGGGCGCGTCCGGCGAATGCCAGAATAGAATAAGAAGTGCCCAGCCGGATCGAGACCAGGTAACGCTCATTAGCGGGAGATTACCGATGAATATGCAGCGGGAGTTCGTTCTATTTGTCGCAGTGGCAACGGCGGCCGCGATGCCCGCCGTGGCGCAAGCGCCTTCGGGGGTCGGGTCGACCGGCGAAGCGCAGCGCGCCCCGGACTTTTCCCGCGTATGGAGTCATCCCGCCTTTCCGTGGTTCGAGCCGCCCGCATCGGGCCCTGGCCCGATAATGAACTTGTCGCGCTGGCCAGAGCAGAGGCCTCAAACTGAGGGCGGGTCGGCCGCTTTGCCTGCCAGCGAGGTCGGTGTCAGCAACTACGACCAATTGGTCGGCGATTACAAAAGTCCGATCTTGCAGCCCTGGGCGGCAGCGGTGGTCAAGAAGTTCGGCGAGATGTCGCTCGCCGGCATTACTTATCCGAATCCTTCGAACCAGTGCTGGCCGTCGCCGATGCCGTTCATTTACAAGTTGGGTACGATACAGATGATGCAGCAACCGAACAGGATCACGATCTTGTACGGTGGCTACAACAACGAAGTGCGCCGCGTGCGCCTGAACGAGCCCCATCCGTCACCGCTAAAGCCGTCCTGGTACGGAGATTCCGTCGGTCATTACGAGGGCGACACGCTTGTGATCGACACAGTCGCCGTCAAGACCGATCGCAAGTATGCCATGATCGACTTGTTTGGTACGCCCTATACTGGCAAATTGCATATCGTGGAACGCTATCGGCTGCGCGATTACGACGACGTGAAAGACGCACTGGAAAGGAACAATAAAGAGAATTGGTTGGTTAACGGCGATGTCTGGAGCGGGCACCGCGGCGACAAGTTCTTGCAGCTGCATGTGACGGTCGAGGATGAGGGCGTATTCACGACGCCTTGGACCGCGACCCTGACCTATGCGCCGGGGGGAGACCGCGTGGCGGAAAACGTCTGCGCCGAGAATCCGCATGAATATTACAATAACAAGGACTCGGATGTTCCAAAAGCTGAGAAGCCGGACTTCTGAAGGTTGCGGCTCGCAGTATTGTGAGGGCAATGGTTTTGACGGCCTTGCCGTTAGCGACCGCCGGCTGAAAACATAGGCGGTGCGTGTTATCTGAGGCGGGCGCGATCAGGGCGCGCGCTCCGTCAACGGGGAGGCTTGGCTTTGCTGGGCGCGGCGGGGTAAGCGAGCGAAAATGTGGAGTATGCGCGGGGGCAAGTTTCCGTCCATTTCGGTCGCTCCTCAGGGAAAAAAGTGTAGCAGTGTCCGGGTGTGCGCCCCAAAACAGACCGGCGTGGTGGAGTGGGCCGGCAAAGCCGCAGCAGGAGAAAACTAGGCGTCGCGTTGATGAGGACAGTGCCGACGAGGATCGCGTGATCACGACACTTGCTGCCACGCGAGGAATTTTATGAGCATGGGACTCTCTGTCGGCGGGCGTATGTTGTCCTTGCCGCCGTTCTGCACTTCGGAAAAACGCTGACGTTCATTTCCACGGCTCGTTTTCTCCAGTATTTGCCGAAACGACCTTCGGTGGGGTTGTCAGGGGTGTTGTCGGCATTGGTGAAGCCTGGGCCGTGACGTCGTACGTGCGAGCAACGACTCTTGCCAGGTCGTCGCTATGCGCGACTTGAAAGTGATTTGGCAGGCTCACATTCAGGTTTCTAGCAAAGAGCTCGCGGTGTTGCCGCCTGGCCATTACCTGGCCGTCCGTCGCCTGCCGCCCTCGTGATCCACGTCGTTCCGCCCAGCGTTGTGTCCCGCGCTAAGGGCCAGGACACTTCCTGACATTGTAGCACGTTCCTTGAGCAGCGTGGGCGATATATACTAGCTTAGCCCTGCGCGATCTCGGCGGCCTTGTGAGAACAATGCCTGATTAAGCGACCTGACGACGGGAGGACATTCATGATGTTTCGAAGCTCGACGAGCGCGATTGCCGCTGCGGTGATCGCCACCGGGGTCATGATGAGCGCGGTTCAGGCCGCAAACGACGCGAGGTACCCGGACTGGAAGGGCGCGTGGATACGCTGGTTTCCTCCGGGAGCCACGTTTGAACCTAATGGTGGCTTCACGGCCGGCGGCCAGCCTTCGCACGACCAGACTAAGCCTTGGGGGCGAGGACAGGAAGCCCCGCTCACTCCGGAGTATCAAAAGATTTTCGAGGAGAGCCTCGCGGACCAGGCGAAGGGCGGACAGGGCAATTTTTTTGACCACGCCGTTCGCTGCATGCCTGGCGGCATGCCGCTCATGACTATCGCTTTTGGACCCATGGAATTCATCGTAACGCCGGAAACGACCTATATCGCCCCCGGCGGTGGAGAGCCTCTTCGTCGAATCTACACCGATGGCCGCGACTGGCCGACGGACCTCGACCCCGATCCGACTTATGGGGGCTACTCGATCGGCAGATGGATCGATGAGGACGGCGACGGCGCCTATGATGTGCTCGAAGTGGAAACGCGCGGCCCCTTCAAGGGCCCCCGCGTTTACGACGCAACCGGTCTCCCGCTTCATTTCGACAACCAGTCCATCTTCAGGGAGCGCATCTTCCGCGACAGAGACGATCCGAAAATCATGCACGACGTGATTACTACGATCGACCATGCCCTGACGCGGCCCTGGACCGTGGACAAAAAATATGTGCACAGTCCTAATCCGCGTCCGCGCTGGGGGGAGGCCAGCTGCGCCGAAAACATGAACAACTCGATGATCGCTATCGGCAGAGAAAGCTATTTCATGAGCGGGGACGGGCTGCTGATGCCAGTCCGCAAAAACCAACCGCCGCCGGATTTGCGATATTTCAAACCATCGCAAAGGTGATGGCCGCACAAGCAACCCACCAAAAGTCAAAGAAAAGTTGCGGACTCGCAGCGTCCGCAACTTCCCTGGCTCACGATCCAGCGTAAACCGAAGCAATCTCGATACCATCATGGACGAATAGAGCTCAGCGCTACACGCGCTCGCAAGACCCCCTGAGGCCGCGCAGCATGGTTCGCGTGTCTCGCTCGCATCCGGCCTTGTTGGAGCTGGCTCGCAGGGCGTCGTCAGCCTGCCCAGTGACTGCACGGCCGGGCGCCGACGTCCCGCCAAATAGGGCTGTCGTGGTCTCGCAAGCTGTGGGCGACAGACCGCGATCTTCATCACCTTCGACGAGGGCGGCGAATACTATCGTTCAGGCTATGCGACGGCACGCGCATCAAGCTGCTCGTGGTGTCGCCCTACAGCACCGGGGACACATCTCGCGCAGCTGCACGGACCACGCGTCGCCTTTGAAGTTCATCAAAGCGAATTGGGGCTTGAAGCCGATTACCAATGGTAGTCGTGACAACCTCCCCAACCCGCGTACCGGCGAAAATCCTTATGTCCCCCAATCTGCCGGCGATCGGCGATATGATGGATCTGTTCGACTTGGGCCGATAGGGGCTCGATCGCCAACCTGCCGCACAATGCCGTGCGGTAGGTTCCGCCATTGATTACTCGCGGGTGGCGATTCACAGATTGGCCGGGAAACCGCAATCGGGGGCCGGCCCTGAATCGGCTTCTGACGACGCCCCCCGCCAAGTGTGGTCGGTGGGGCCAGCTTGCGGTTCGTCAGCTGCGCCCCGCCTGCTGACGCGCCCGCCGCTCCTGCGCCGCGCGCTTGAGCTCAGCGAGCCCTAGGCGACCGCTACCAGCGGGCGGCGTCCTTTCGGCGAGTGGCGGCATGACGACGACCTTGTCCTTCAGCATGGAAGGGGGCGCGGCGACCTGCCTGACGGCGCCTTTGCTTGCGGCTTCGGTGTCGGCCGCGGCGGCATCGGCGAGCTGGCGGGCCTTGATGCGACCGACCAGCCTCTCGGCGCGGCAACGCTGCTCCTTTGACACCTCGCCCGCGACATTACCTTCGAGGTCGACGCGGGCGCCGCCGGCGGCGAGACATTTCTGGTACATCAAGCGATCGACGTATTGCTTCAATGCAGCATTCACCTCCGGCGCGCCGAGCACGCCTCGCGCTACCAAGTCCTTGCCGATGCCTACCTTTAACGGACGGTGCGTCTGCCATGGTTTGGCTGAGAAAGCGGCCGGAAACAATGCTGCCAGTGCGGCGATGTTGGCGTCTGATTTCGTAGTCATTTCACTGCCCCGTCTTGGTTTCGTCCATCAATTGCCGATTACGATCATGGCCTCGCTCGGCGCGTGATTTTCGATCCCATTCAAAATATTGTCGGCTTTTGAGGCGTCGTACTGGCGCCCGAGGTATCGCCGAGCTTGGTAAACAAATTGTTCGTGTTCGTGGCGATTCTGATCTCCCCTTGAAGGCGGGCCGGAGGGTGCTCGGAGAGCGAGATGAAGGCGGGAAGGGGTCGGCGCTATCAATATCGTGAAGGCTCTCAGGATCTGCCGGGCAGCCCGTCGCATGGTCAAGCAATCACAAGCTCTCATCTGACAACGATTGGTTCGCTAAGGGGTTAGGGCTCAAGAAGCCATCGGGTCACCGCAGCCAGTTGTTAACCACACAAAAGCCAGCAGGTTCCCTATCGGCTCAAGAAAAAGTTCTGTCGACTTTTCTGACACTTAAAGGGGCGGATTGGGTGGAGTTGCGGACTTGGACCGGGTTTGGCGGCATGCGCCTTATGGGCATCGCGGCACTGGGCCACCAACCTGGGCACCGGCAAGCCGGCCCCGCGACTTCCGATCGGTTGCGCGGCCCGACGATCGACCGGCCCAGGCAGGACCGGCGGCCGCGATCTAACATTCAGGTCGGCCGCGACTGGCCTGGTGGCCATCATCGAGGGGGTGAGGTGGGCGGCAGCCAGTTCATGGCCTTTACCGGCACACGCGGGCTGCATCCAAATCCCGATCGACGGCCGCGCACACGGCCGCGACGTGGAGTGTGTGTTGTCAATGTCGTGCAGAGCGTCATGTCATCAAGACGTTGCAGATCGCACTTTCAGCAGATGAAGCATTGAGAAGAAAAGGCATTTAAGGACTCGCGGTAAACGTTTTGTCTGCGCAGGTGTGTGGTGAGAAGGGGAAGATACCCGTCGATATTTGCTTCGTTCTACCGCGCAGATCTTAAGTTCATCGGTTGCCGCACAAGGTTACCCGAGTACAGGCGCGCTATTGGTGGTCGCGAGATGATTACCAGAGCGGACGGCGGGCCTTGACCTTACTGGAAATTACGGATCTGATCGGGTTTGACTGGCTGCTGGCCGCTTCACTCAGGCTAAGAGCTTAACAACGCCTGATAATCTGGTGCTGGGCATCATCAATTGCATCAGAAAAGCGGTTTTGACGCTTGCGCGATCGACGAACTCACACACGGCTCCACTGTTCGCATGAGCGAATGAGCGGATGCTGCCCACCGGGCTGGATTCCATCATTGCTGTCCGGACACTCCAGCGGCGAGGCGCCACGGAGCGCGGTGATCTTAATTGAGGGTGGCGTCAACTGCGGCAAGTCTTGGTCTGGCGGCGTTTGTCCCGGCAGAAAATGGCCTTCTCCCGGCACATACCGTGTGGAGGTTGGGGCTGGTTCCGCCGCAATCCGGCGGGACCATGCTCACCCAGTGCTGGCGCGTCATCACAGCGCGCGCCACCGCGGGCAGTTGACAGCTGCTTGCTGACCGCGCAGCAGTGGCGCAGCGTCCCGCTGGATGATACAACATACGTGCACTGACCCGCTCCGCCGTCAGTTCGCTTGCGTATCGTAACGAACCGACAAAACGACCTGACAAAAACACGACCCTGACAAAAAATGGACGATGTACATAGATTCAAGCCGCAGGACCAGATTAACGAGATCGCGGAACTCATCCGCTCTCTAACCTACGGCGAAACGGTCGAACTTGCCTCCGAATTGCAGAAAGCGGGGGTTGAGACGAAACAGCTTGACAAGGTGGCGAAACTCATCCGCTCGCTGACCTATGGCGAAATGATCGACCTTGCCGCTGCGTTATGGAAAGCTGCTTCAGATGCGGAGATCACGGGAGAAAGTCTCCCGGCGATCCTTCACCGATGGGCAAGCGAACACGCAGATAGACCCGAGACACCCGGCACAGCCTTGATGCCCCTGGATTAGTAAAAATCCATGAGCAGATGCTTCGTCGGGGCTCGCCGTGCGGTCGTTCGCGTGTGTGGCGGGGACGCGGGGCGTCGCCCATGCCGGCGAGGTCACGCATGATGGCCGGGATTTCGGTGGCGGGGTCGGCAAACTTGGCCGAGGTTGAAAAGATCGGTGTTGGCGCCGATGTCCTCGCCTTGGTGATGGTGCGGATGAAGCCGCGCGCGGCCATCGTCGCCTTGTTTTGAAGGCATATTTCTAAATTCGTGGCCGCCTTGGCATCGTTGAGCCGAACCACACTTGCTCGCGATAATGGCCGTGGGTGGGGAGCTGATAACGGTGCTCGACGAGGCGTCCGGCGCCGGCCACCGCACCTTGCGTGTCCGCAGCCCCTCACCATACCTTTCCCGTCAGTTCCGCGCTACACTCTGTTCGCATCGGGGTCGTTCCTCTTGCGTTGGGGTCGTTCCTCGAATCGAGCAAACGCCGTTCTCGCAAAACAGCGGTCGCTGATTGGCCGCCTGAACGGGCTACACGCCAACAATCGGATTCAGTTCACCATCAGGCACGTCGAGAATCTGTACGCTTTCAGGGAACGGCCGGGACTCGAAGGGGTGAATTGGGTCGCGGCAAAAAAGGCAGGCGCAACGCAACGCTGGAGTAGTCCGCTATACCGGCTGATAAAGATATACTTAGACGAAGTTTCTTGGTTCATCGCGTTACAGTAAGGGTAATTGCTACGTAGCTTGGCTTCGGAGCCGCGCGCGAGGTGTATCTGGTTAGATTGGATTTTCTAGGAGCGAAGAAGCGAGGATCAAATCATCTGTGACATTGATCGCTGCAGCGCCCCCGATCTGGATGCTGTGCGCTACACCGACCGCAGCGGACGACGCGTTTGCGGACGCCTGCAAATTGGCGGCGGCGTCTGACATCGCTGCACTAATCACGCCACAGGACAAGATCGATATCCGCAGCATGTCGGCGTATCCCCGTCCTGGTGAAGCGACCTGGTCTGGTCAGTTGTTGAAAGAGGTCTAAATCGACGACGCTCCGGCGAAAGGATGCCTCGCCCTGACGTTCTATCATATGGTGAATCCGGCCGGCGCCATCGATCAGACGAGCCGGCCGGCTAAAACCGCGCCATCGTCTCTAACCACCAAAACGTTCGCCGCTACGACGTGCTGCTAAAGACGGCCGATGGCCGTATCGTGGAAACCGGATTCGAGGATGAGGATTTCAACGTCTATCCCGCCAACGAGACGCGCTATCCGGCACGGGCGATGAGTTCAACGTGCGCTATCTTCAGCACTTCCCGAAAGATTTCGTCATCCTCGGCGAGGACGACAGCCCATCGCGACATGCTGTGCGATGCGCCAAACTTGGTACCGCCCGGTCACAAGCCGAGCGGAAACTCAATTTCGCACCAGACGTGCAGGCTTATCGCGCGGCGTTCGAGGCCGCCAAGCGAGCCGAAGCGAGTGCAGGTTGTGTACCGGAGGCGGCCGACTAGCGCGTACCGAAGTCTCGGCGCTGCCCAAGCAACCGGTCGGCGTTGCTGGTTGCCGTGCATGAAGGCGAGCACCAGGCCCGAGCATGAGACGACCGCTATTATGTCGCTAACGCTGCCGGTGATGGCCATCTCCGCTGAGGAACAACGGAAGTGATCGATTTCCGCAGGAAATGCTACCAGATACCGAACTGCCGATTGACCGCCCGGTCCATCCCGCGCCGAAAGCCCAAAAGCAGCAGAGCGTAACCAAGGAGAGCCGCGCATAGAGGCGCGGTCGTGCGGTAAAAACGGCCGTCATCGAGCCCGGCCACGATCCGCGTCGCAAGGGAAGCTCGCCAACAAGATCAACAACAACGCGAGGTCAGCCCTCGTGCCTTGGCCAGTCACTCGCCTCTGCACGATCAGATTTTCGGGCTAATAATGTCCACATTGGGTGTCCAACCTGTGTACGAGCTGCCGTCGGCGCCAGAAACAAGCGCCCCCCTTGTCGAGGACCGCCGCCCTGACGCTGCTCGCCTCCAGGCCGGGGCGCAAATCAGACCGCGC
>JASHRR010000203.1 GCA_030037185.1 Xanthobacteraceae bacterium
GCGTAGCAAACGCGCTCCTGTTCCAGTCTCACTTTTTCGCCGATCCGGTCATAAACGAGATCGTCGAAGAGCATCTGCTCATCGGGATCGAGGCGGGAAAGCGCGGCGCGGCATGGCGCCTCCTCGCGCCCCCACAGCGATCGATGCGCCATCAGCGTCTCGCGATTCATCAGCAGGGAGCGCACCTTGGGAAACACGCCTCGCAAACGGTCGAGCATGGCAAAACCGTGGGTGTCGATATCGCCCCAGTAGAAGACATGCGCTGCGGCTATCCAGGAAGCGGTCTGCAAAAGCTCGACGCCATAACCCAAGCCAAAAACCACAATGGCTTCGGGAAAGTCCGGAAACACCAAGCCGTTGACCTCGTTTTCGGTTATAAAGACGTGCCGTGCGGCAATGTTCAGAGCCGCAAAATCGCTCACGGGAATTGCGAGGTCGGTGAGACCGGCGAAGGCAATGCGGCTGTCGAGCACCCGAAACCTGACAACGGGCGGCCTGCTCCGCAAGCCGTATCGTTGCTCGAATGTTTGCGCCGCGGCCCCGGTCGGCTGATCATCGTGCCGCTCCAGGAGCGTGTCGAGCAGTTCGCACAGCAACGCCTTTCGGGCTTCGATAAACTTCGTATCGACACCGGGTATATCGACCTGGCGCAAATAGAGACTTGAACATGGGTGGTCGCGAAACCAGGCCAGCACAGCAAGGACTCGCGGCCAGTCCTGCGCGTGATCGAGGAGCAACAACGGCCGGCGTGAAACCCAGCGTGCAAGTGCCGGAAATTTCCCAGCCGTGATTTGCGCCAGCTCTTTGAACCGGCGCCCTTGCCTTTCCTTGCCTATCAGCCGCAACGCATCGGATTGAGTTGGAATCGATATTCGGTTGGGTATCCTGTTTCGACCCAGCTGGCGATGATTGATATCGGCCCATTCGATCTCGTAGCCGAATCCCCTGCTGGAGCGACTGTTTTCCTCCAGCTCGCGAATCCATCCGCGCACCGTCTCGAACGACTGCCCCATCGTCTTTGCGTCCGGCCGGCGCAGCGAAAGTTTCAGCGGAAACAGTGTTTCGCCGGTCATGCCGGAGCCAAGGATTTTGCCGTGCTCCCATAAGCGCCGCACCTGGTCGCGCAGGTCTGCAGACGTGGTCCAGGACATGCGATCATCCAACGATCGAGTTTAAACTCTTTGACCTCGTGCCAGGCTTGGCCAGCAGGGCCGACCGGCTGCCCGATAAAAGAAGGATGGCCGCGGGCACGATCTCGCCCTGGGTCTCATCATTCGCCAATCGCCGCCTCAGGAGAGGCCGACGGATGAGATCGGCATCAGCCATTCGCCATCAGCCGGCCCGCGACAGTCGCTCCGCGCGATATTCTTCGATCGTGAGGTTACGCAGCATGGACCGGCTGCCTTCATCGTTATGCACAAAACCTACCGCCGCAACGAAGGGTTCGATGACGTGGATTTTCTGCAAAGGAGTGACGATGAGCAGCTGCAGATTAAGCCGCCTGAACAGCTCCAGTCCGTAACGCGCCGATTCATCCGAGCCGCGCCCGAACGCCTCGTCGATCAGCACGAAGCGGAACGACCGCGACCGCGTCTCCCCCCACTCCAGGCCGAATTGATAGGCAAGGCTCGCAGCCAACACCGTATAAGCCAGCTTCTCCTTCTGACCGCCGGACTTTCCGCCGGAGTCGGTGTAATGCTCGTGCTCATTGTTATCCTCGCGCCAGCGCTCCGAGGCTGAGAACACGAACCAGTTGCGCACGTCCGTAACCTTGCGGGTCCACCGTTTGTCGAGATCCGTCATGCCTTCGCGGCCCCGGAACCGCTCAATGATCGCCTTGACCTGGAGGAACTTGGCCTCGGAATACTGGATATCTTCCGATCCGGTCAGCGCTCCTTCGGTGCAGGAGCGCAGGTCCTGCTGGAAATCGCGAATCTCCGGATCACCGTTGTGGTCGTCCTCCAGTACGATGAAGCGGCCAGGATTGTAATCGATCTCATGCAGCGATTGATTGATCTTGTCGATGCGTTCCCGGATCGACTGGCGCTCGAGATGCAGCTGCGACTGAAAATTGGCGATTTCCCGGATCGTGTTTTCGTTGAGAAGCTCTTTGAAGCGCGCCTCGAACCGAGGGAGGCCGTCGGCCTCAAGGTCGGTCAGCATCTTTCGGTAGTCGGGGACCGATTCGAGCGAGGCATCCACCTCGCGCGTTTCTGAAGGATAAAGCCCGTTATAGGCGGTCATTGCAGCCACGATCTTTTCCCGCTGCCGGCTGATCCTGTGATCCTCCTTATCGATCTGGTCCTGAAGGCGATCACGCAATTCGCGCTCGCGGCCGTCGCAAGACTCGATCGTCAGGCGCCGATCGCCCTCCCCCAGCATCGCTTCCAGCCGGGAGCAATAACGCGCATTGGCATCTTTGTCGGACGCCAAGAGGAGCGTCTTGCAGTCGCCCAATTGACGGCGGGCAACATCCGCGCGCTCGTCAAGTCGCGCCTTTTCTGCATTTGCCTTCGCGAGTTCAGCCTTGGCGTCGGCAATCGCCTGTTCCCCGTCGGCAAGCTGCGTCTGAAGAGTGCGAAGAACGTCGGAGCCGCGCTCGAGTTGCCGTTTCTCTGCCTCAAGCGCGTCGATTTCGATGGCCAAGGGTTTCCAATCGAGGTCGCGGAAGCTCTCAAACACCGATAAGCGCTGCAGCGTGCCGAGCCGACGGTCGAGCACGGTCTGGGCGCCTTGCAGCTTTGCGAGCTTCGCCCCGCACCCGGCAATGCGAGCTTCCAGCGAATGCGCCTGTTCGTTCAGGGCAGCAATCTTTGGCTCGTTCGACCAGCCGAGCACGTATCGGGTGCGGTCGTGCAAGAGGTGGCGGTCATCCTTTTCATGGCGTTCTCCGCCGGTCTTGATCTGGCCTGCCCGCGTCAAGGCCCTGTCTTCGCGTCGGAAACTGTCGATCGTTTCGCAGCAGGCATAATCGAAACGACGCGCCAGATCGGCATCAAGCCACGCGTAAAACGATGAATCGGGGCGGATCGAAAGCTTGAGCACCAGCGATCTCGCATGCAGGTCGGGCGGACGCGCCGCGTGGCGCCCCCTCACCCGGTAATAGACCAGCCGGCCGCCGAGGTGGGTGCGCTCAACCCACTCGGCGACCCGCGGATAGTCTTCGTCCGGAACCAACAGCGACAGAGCGTAGTTGTGCAGGACCCGTTCGATTGCGCCTTCCCACCCGGCCTCCTCTTCGCGGACCTGGATCAATTCTCCGGCAAAAGGAAATCTTTCTCCATCGGCTCGCAGTTCGCGGCACAGACGATCGCGAATCGCAAGCATGTTCGCCGGGATGTTGGAACGGCGCTTTTTCAGGGATTCGATTTCTCTGTCGATTTCCGCGTGCTGCATGCGCAGCTGCCGGAGTGCGACAGATTCGTCGGTGATGGCATTCTGTGCCTCGGCCTTTCGGGCCGCAATGGCTTCGCTGTCCGACGCGATCATGGCGCGATTGGCCGCGAAAGCATCGGCGTCCAGTACGTCGGGCAGGCCGGCGGTACGGGCCAATCCCCCATACTGCTCGGCACGCCCCATGCGGTCTCTCTTGAGACCTTCCCGTGCGGCGATCTCCCGTTTCAGGTTCTCGATGCGATCGCCGCCATTCTCCGCGATCGCGCGCTTGATTTCATCGCGCCGATTGCGAAGATTGCTTTCCTTGTCATCGAGCACGGCAATGCGCTCGGAAAGCCGGTCGAGATCGGCGCCTAAGCTTTCGCAACGTCGTTCGAGCATCCCGGCCTTCATGCCGGCAAAGAAGCCGCGCAGGGCATCCCGGCAGCCGCGCAGAGCCTGCGCTTCTTCCATGAGTGCCGTATGCTGATCGCAATCGGCAATCAAGGGGGCAAGGCGCGCGATTTGCGCCTTCGCTTTCAGAACCGATTCATGCGCACGGTTGAGGTTGTCGAAATGCGCCATCAATGCATCGATCCGCGCCTCGACCGGAAACGTTTCGAGCATGTGCTGGCGCACGAACTCGGTGAGGTTCCCCACCGATTTCATCGACACCGTTTGATGGAAGAGATCGAGCGCCTGTTCGTTGTCGATGCCGAAGCGCCGGCGAAACGAGGCGCTGTAGGGCGGAAAGGTATCGTGCACCTCCACGCGCGGCATCGACCGCAATTTCTTCTTCAATCCATTGATGTCGACTCCGAAGTCGCTAAAGTGCTCCGAGATAGCGAGCGGTTGATCGGCAACAACGTAAAACCGGCTCGGCTGTCCGTGCGCGTCCTTGAACCAGAACACCTGCGCCAGGGTCACTTCCTGCTGGAAGCCGTCGTTGCGGAAGCGGCCGAGGATGACCGAATAGGTGTTGAGCCCACGCAGCGCCACCGGCCTTGCGGCGAAACCGGAATCGCCGCGCTCGGATTTGAAGTGCCCGAGAACGTATGACTTCAGGTCTCGTTCCTTGGAATCCGCGCCGGCGGCCTTGTTGTAGGAAATCTTCTGACTCGGCACGAGAAAGGTGGTGATTGCGTCAACCAGGGTGGATTTCCCGGACCCGATGTCCCCCGTCAACAGCGTGTTGTCGCCATTGAGGTCAAGCCCCCAGACGCGGCCGTGAAAGGTTCCCCAGTTGAAAAATTCGCAGCGGTGAAGGCGCATCCCGGCCCGAGCGGCGCCCACCCTGCCCTCCCCGGCTTGCGACGGAGGATCCAAGCGCAGTTCCGGCCGCGTTTGCGGCCGAGGATCCAAGCGCAGCGCCTCCCCTGCCTGCCGCGCAGGCTCTCCTTGCGGGAGTTCGCCGTTGGCGACGGGCGGGCTCACAAACATTTCGTTCATTCGACCGCCATTTGCTCGCTTGACGCATGGGACCGGTAACCCGCAAGGCGCCGGTCGAAATCGGCGAGCCATTGGGCATCGACGAAAGCTTTGAGGATGCGCCGGACTTCAAACCTGTCGTCCGTTCCGCGCAGCCGTCGCATGAACCCCATCTCGACGACGCGATTGATATCGGCCTCGATTCGGCTGGTCAGCCGGACCTGGTTGCCGGTCTCGGCAAGAAACAGACGGGTCATCTCAACGATGTCGTCGCGGCCAAGAATGAGGCGTGATTCGCCGCTGGTGGCGTCGAACTCCGCCAACTTCTTTCTCAACAGTGCCAGCATCAGGCTGAGCTGGTAGCCAAGCTGCCGGCGCGGAACGAGCCGCGGGAGTTCTCCCGCCCCCTCCTCTGCCGACCTCTGCCGAAGGTAGGCAAAGCCTTCGGCTTCATCGAGCACAAGGTCGAGACCAAGACAGGCGACGTAGTCGCGAACGCGCGCCTGAATGCCGATCAGCGACTGCCACAGGGCAGGATCGCTTTCGCGATCCGCAATGCCCTTCATCAGCGAGACGACGCCGATTGAAAGCGCGTTTGGGTCCGTCATCGGCGGCCTCCCGGACGGCCGGCCGATGCAACGGGGCGACAGAACACCACCATCGGCAGCGTAGCTTGTCGCGTGCCGCCCTCACCGTCGCTCCAGCTGACAGCCTGACGCTGCCCATCGTCAATGACGCAGCCTTCGGCCGCCGCAAGACTCATGTAGGCCACAAGCTCCGCCAGGCCCTGCTCGAGCGGATGCGCCTCTAGCAGATCGAGAAGTGATACCTGCGATCGCGTCTGCAGCGCGCGTCGGATGCGCCCGGCGAGACGTTCCTTGTCCACGTAGACATGGTTGAAAAGCGCATCCGAGGGCACGTCTTCGACGGCATCGGCGGCAATTTCCTCGATCTGCGGTTTTAGCGGCGGCGTGAACAGCGGTCGATCCATCACCAGGGCAATGTCGGGCGCCGGCTCATCGAGAGCCATCACCGGCCCGGCCGGCGCTGCGTCACGAATCGCGAGAGCCTGTTGCTCGATGTCCCTGACGAGCCTCATGATCCGGCGGTTGTCCTGCCAGGCCTTGTCGTCGAGATAGCGCCGCAGCTGCTCGGAAAGCCGCGCCACGGTGCGCTGCGTCGTTTCGCCCGCCTGCACCCAATCATAATGAATGCGCAGCAGGCGCCGATCTGGCTTGAGCTCCTGGACGGGATCGAGTTCGAACACCCTCGACAACAGCTCCGTAAGCTCGCTTTGGCGCGACGGCGACATCAGGAAATCCCAAAACGCGCGAAAGCTCTTGCCCTGGTCGGAATCCGCAATGGCGTCCCTCTCGCCGAATATTTCGTCGAGGAGTGCCCCCTTTCCTCCGTCCCAGGTCGCAATTCGCTCACGAATGGCACGATCGAGGTCGCGAAAGTTCTGATCAACCTCCCGGAAATCCGACAACAGGCCGCGCGCCATCGTCGCGATGTGCGAAAACCGCTCTTTGATCCGGGTCGCATCGAGCACGTAAAGCGCGCCGTCGCGGATGTGCGCGATCTCCTGGTCGATTTCCTGTTTGCGCCGCTCAAGCTCGCTGATTCGCGCCCACGGGTCCATCTCGGTCCCTTGGACAAGTTGATGCAGCAGATCGAAGATCGCCATCAGGCGCGATTCGGTGCCAACGAAACGTCGCTGCCCAAGATCGAAAACCCAGTCGATGGCCCTTTCGGTTGCCGGAGTGATGTCGAAATGGACCTCGTCACTGTTTGGCGGATAGTACTTGCGCAGCCAAGCATGTTCGTCGGAGGCCCAATTATCGAGATAATGGGCGGCCTCGCGAGGAAACTTGTCCTCGCCAAGATCGGCCCTCAGGGAAAACAGACAGTCCTCTAACCGCGTTACGAGCTCGCCCTCGGACAGGGTACGCACGTTCGGCCGGATGAAGGTATCGTACAGGAAGCTGATGATGAGGGGCGCATGGTCGGCATTAAGCAGCCGCCAGGCGGGATGCTTGTGTTGCAGCGTTTCGAGCGTGCGATAATCCATTGATCGTCCCCCCGACCGTGACCGGACTTGCCGTCCCGTGACGGGACGGCTTGCGAGGCAAGCTCTGCTACCCGCTCGCTTAACGCCAAGGCAACGTTTTACCCCCGCCCGCTCGACTGAGGTCAGCCGCAAGGACCGGGCGTGCCCCCTCCCCTGCTGCCTTAAACGACTCGCCACCGGCCCGCTTCTTACTGTTCATTGTTTGTTCTGGTGTCAAGACACAAAAGCGATATGCACAGGCAGGAGGCGAGAATTGGCAGTGGATATCTTGGGCCGGGGGGCACCGCCGAGATCGCCGGGCTGTCGGGGCGACGCTTGCGCTCGTCGTCGCCAGACATTGCGAGACCGGCATCATGGCATGGCCTGAATTCAGCTTGCATCGTGGCGCACCGCCTTGGTAGCACGTCAACACATGGGGCGTCGTGGACCATCCGACATGGCGAATGTCATTGCCTCGCGCGATATCAGGCGTCTGATCGAGATCATGGCGGCGCTGCGCGCGCCCGCTAGCGGCTGCCCGTGGGATCTGGCGCAGAACTTCTCCACCATTGCGCCCTACACCATCGAGGAAGCCTATGAGGTCGCGGACGCGATCGAACGGCGCGATTTCGACGATTTGCGGGACGAACTGGGCGACCTCCTCTTGCAGGTGGTGTTTCACGCCCGGATGGCGGAGGAAGCAGGCCTGTTCGGATTCGGCGACGTGGTCGAGGCGATCACCGAAAAGCTGGTGCGGCGCCATCCGCACGTGTTTGGCGACGCGCGCGGTCTTGATGTCCAGGAGGTCAATGCGCTGTGGGATCGGATCAAGGCGCAGGAGAAGGCCGAGCGGGCCGCGCGCCGGGTGATTGATGCACCGGACGCACGGGAGCGCAGCAAGGGCGCCCTGGCGGGCGTTCCCGCTGCTCTGCCCGCCCTTATGCGCGCGTTCAAGCTCCAGGAAAAGGCCGGCCGGGTTGGCTTCGACTGGAACGATCCCCTGGCGGTGCTCGCAAAGATCCGCGAGGAGGCCGATGAGATTGCGGCCGCGCTGGGGTCAGGCGAACCGCGGGCGGCCCAAGAGGAGGTCGGCGATCTGTTGTTCGCCGTTGCCAATCTCGCCCGCCATCTCGGCGCCGATCCGGAAGCCGCGCTGCGCACCGCCAACGAAAAGTTCGAACGCCGCTTCGGTTATATCGAGCAAGCGCTCGCGGCGGCCGGAAAAACGCCCGAGCGATCGACGCTCGCCGAGATGGACGGGCTGTGGAACGAAGCGAAGAGCCGGGAGTCGTAGGATCCGTTGGCGCGATGGCGAACCAAGATGTTCTGAGCCGTGTCGGCCATCCGGCACGGCCATTGAACGGCAACGGGCTCTTTCGGCCGTCAAAGGGCTCGTGCCATATCAGCGATGAGATCGTCGGGATGTTCGATGCCAACCGACACCCGGATCAAAGCGGGCGTAATCCCGATCGCCCGCCGCGCTTCCTCTGAAAGCCCGGAATGCACCGTGGTCGCCGGGTGACAAATCAAAGATTCCGTACCCCCGAGGCTGACCGCGAGCTTGAACACCTCCAGCTGATTGAGGAATGCAAACGCCTCGGCCTGCCCGCCGTTAATCTCAAACGAGAATGTCGAGCCAGCCGAGCTCGATTGCCGCTCCATCAGCTGTCGCGCCGGATCATCAGCGCGAAGCAGCGGCGGGTAATGAACACGCACCACTTTGGGATGCTCGGAGAGGAATTGCGCCACCTTCGCGGCATTGGTGGCCGCGCGCTCCATGCGCACCGACACCGTTTCCAGCGAACGGCTCAACATCCAGCAGGAATGCGGATCAAGCTGCGTCCCGATGGCGCCGCGCAGGGCGCGGATCGGCCGCAGACGCTCGTGCGAGCCGATGACGGCGCCGGCGATGAGATCGCTGTGCCCGCCCACATACTTTGTCAGCGAATAGATTGACAGATCGGCACCGTGATCCAGAGGCGATTGGAACACCGGCCCTAGCAGGGTGTTGTCGCAGGCGATGATCGGGCGGATGCCTTGCTGGCTGCCAATCGCTTCGCCAATCCGCCTCACGAGCGCGATGTCGACAAGCGTGTTCATCGGATTGGACGGCGTCTCGATGAAAACCATCGCCACGCGGCCCTTGGTCATGCTGTATTCGGCCGCGCCGCGAATGTGACTCTCGTCGAGACCGTCCGTGAATGCCACCGCCTGGATGCCGAAGGGCGTCAGCGTCTTCTCAATCAGCACCTCGGTGCCGCCATAGAGCGGGCGGCTGTGCAAGATCACGTCGCCGGGCCTGACATCGGTCAGGATGGCCGTAGCGATCGCGGCCATGCCGGAGGAGAACACGAGACCTTCTTCGGCTCCCTCGTAAGCGGCAAGGCGATCTTCAACGATTTCGAGATTGGGGTGGTTGAAGCGGGAATAGACAAGCCCTGCTCTGCCCTCGGCCGGCGGCTCTCGACGTCCAGCGGTGTAATCGAAGAAGTCGCGCCCCTCTTCAGCCGTTCGAAACACGAAGGTCGAGGTCAGGAACACCGGCGGCTTCACCGACCCTTCCGAAAGCGCGGGATCGTACCCGTATCCGAGCATCAAGGTCTCCGGCTTCAGCGCGTGATTGCCGATCCGGGCTTTATGATAGCGTGAGATGTCCATGCTGGTTCTCCCGGTCAAATTAACGCTGCGTTCGATGCAACGCTTGAGTAACGTCCTGCAAGGGATCACGGATGGCCCGGATAGGAGCCGCGGCGAATCGTCCGCGTTTTTCACGTGGTTTTGACTTACGGGGTCGCCGCGCCGCCTCATTGCCTTAGTACCGGCTTGCCATCCATCGGAGGCCCTACCGACCTTCGACACAACCCGATATCGACCCCAGAGTCGCTTATCGGCGCCGCTCGTTTTGCGTCGCCGCAAAGCACGAGCGTCGTGTCACTGGAGGAGATCAACCATGAGGAACATCACGGTCGCCGCGTTGGCAAGTGCCGCTATTTTCATTGCCGGAACTGCTATCGCCCAGCAGAACGTCGATTTCTCCAAGGTGGAGATGAAGACGACGGACCTTGGAAACAAGACCTACCTACTTCAAGGCCAGGGCGGCAACATCACGGTCGCGGTCGGCACCGACGGCATCATCATGGTGGACAGCGAGTTCGCGCCGCTCCACGACAAGATCAAGGCTGCGATTGAGAAAATCTCGCGGCTGCCTATCAAGTATCTCATCGACACTCACTATCATGGCGACCATACGGGGGGGAACGCGGCCTTCCACAAGGACGGCGCGATCGTCGTCGCGCAAGATAATATCAGGACCCGTCTAGCCGCCGGCACTACGAACGGCCTCACGGGCAACAAGACGGCGAGTGTGTCGGGGGATGCGCTGCCGACCGAAACCTATGTCGGCGGCTCAAAGACAGTGGAAGTTGGCGGCCGAAAGGCGGTTCTCAATCATGTCTATAATGCGCATACCGATGGCGACAGCTGGGTCTATTTCCAGGATGCCAATGTGCTGGCCACCGGCGATACCTTCACCAATACCGGCCGCTATAACACCATCGATTTCGCCAACGGCGGCGATATCAGGGGCCTGATCCGCGCGGTCGACGCCTATATGAAGGTCTCGAACGACAACACCAAGATCGTGCCCGGCCATGGCGCGCTCGCCAAAAAGGCAGACTTGGTTGCCTGGCGTGAAATGCTGGTGACCTCGCGCGATCGCGTCCAGAAGCTAGTTGACGAAGGCCAGAGCGAGCAGCAGGTGCTTGCCGAGAAGCCCTTGGCGGACCTCGACAAGAAGTGGGCCGCCAGCGATCAGCAGGCGCAAAATTGGCTGCGCATGGTCTACAACTCCTTCAGGCGCTCCTGACAACGTGGACGTGGTTCTAAGGAAGCAGGCGCACCGTCGGCGATCACCGGCGGTGCCGATCGAGGGGGATTGGCGATCGATCGGCCATACTCTCCGCGTCAATTCTTGACGCTTGGAGGCCGGGCCGCTTTCGCCAAATCCTCGCAAGCCCAAGCACGGCAAACCAACCGAAAGGAAGACCAATGCTGAAGACCTACCTGTCCATCGCATCGATGGCGACCCTCGTGGCATTTGCGTTCGCGGGACTGGCACAGGCTCAGTCGAGTGCCCCCAATCTGAGCGGTACTTACCGGTGCCAGCCCCAACCGGACCCCTGCAAATGGCAGGGCCAGACCCCCACGATTTCCCAATCCGGCACCAAACTCGAGCTTAAGATTGGCGGCGACGAGCTTGCCGATGGCAAACTGACGAGCAACATTACGGTGAGCGCCGGGCCGCCCTATAACGCCGAGGGGCTGGTCCG
>JASHRR010000204.1 GCA_030037185.1 Xanthobacteraceae bacterium
GATCATGTTCAACCCCGACACCGCGGCGGGTGGCGGAGCGTATTTCCTAAATTCGTTCGACGCTGCCGTGCAAGCGACGATGGTTGAACCGATTGTCGCTCGTGTCCGCAGCGATGCCGAGATCGAGGGTGCGATTGACTCGATCCGAGAAGAGAATGCGGCCCTCGTCGGCATGTCCGACCCTTTTTTGGGGGTGCATCGCGGAACTGTTATTTCGGCGTTGGCTCGGAACCGCGTGCCGGCAATAATGGATTATGCGGTTTTCGCCCGGGACGGCGCCCTCATGTCCTATGGGCCGAGCTATTCGGATATCTTCCGCCGTGCAGCGGGCCATGTCGATCGCATCCTGCGCGGCACCAAGCCGGCGGATCTCCCGGTCGAAATCCCCGTCAAATTCGAGTTCGTCATCAACCTCAAGACCGCCAAGGCACTCGGCCTTACCGTTCCGCCGAGAACCTGCTCGCCATTGCCGACGAGGTGATCGAATGAACCGGCGGGAGTTCATTGCTCGGCTTGGCGGCGCGGTCGCGTGGCCGCTGGCGGTGTGGGCGCAGCAGCGGGTGTTGCCGGCGATCGGATACATCGGAGGTGCGCCTGAGCCGTCGCTGCCGGTGATCCCATACATCGAACCATTCCGCAAGGGGCTGGCCGAAGCCGGTTATGTCGAGAGGCGGAATGTGGCGATCGAGTACCGCTGGGTCGAATCAAACGAACAGCTGCCTGCCCTCTTAAGGGATCTGATCGGCCGACGAGTGGCCGTTCTCGCGGTTGTCACCAGTACGGCAGCCGCTCTCGCGGCCAAAGCCGCCACCCAAACCATTCCGATTGTCTTTCGGATCGGCGGCGACCCGATCGCGAGCGGCCTCGTTGCAAGCCTGAGCCGGCCGGGCGGCAACATCACGGGTACCACCTCGCTGGGTGGGCCGCTCGGGGCCAAGCGTGTGGACGTGCTGCACGAACTGTTGCCCGCGGGCGCCACCGTCGTGCTGCTGGTCAACCCCACCAATGCCAATGCGGTGCGCGAAACCGAAGAAATCCAGTTGGCGGCGCGCACGCTGGGCCTTCGTCTGCTAATGCTCCGTGTCAGCACGCCGGACGAGATCGATGCAGCTTTCGCGCGCATCAGCGAGCAGGAGATCGTGGACTGCTGACGACCGCCGACCCCTTGTTCTTCAAGGAGCGCGACCGTCTCATCCGTTTGGTGGCTCGCCGGGCAATCCCGGCCGTCTATTCCGACCGTTATTTCCTCGTACGCGGCGGCCTGATGAGCTACGGCCCCCTCATTCAGGATGCGCATTTCCAAGCCGGCGTCTACGCCGGCCGGATCCTCAACGGCGAGAAACCGGGGGACCTGCCGGTTCAGCAAATCACAAAGATCGAGCTGGGCCTCAACCTCAAGACCGCGAAGACGCTCGGGATCACCTTCCCGACTGTGCTCCTGACGCGCGCCGACGAGGTGATCGAATGAAACGGCGGGAGTTCATTGCTGGGATTAGTCCGGCAGCGTGGCCGCGCGTTGCGCAGGCGCAGCAGCGGGCAATGCCGATGGTGGGCTATCTGTCGAACTCCCGGCTCGCACCCGCCCCCAACGCCAATTTTCTCGAAGGCCTAACAGAAACCGGCTATTTTGATGGCCGAAACGTTACGATCGATTTTCGTTCGGCTGAAGATCAAAATGATCGACTAACCGTACTCGCGCTCGGACTGGCTAATCGCCAAGTAAACGTACTTGTGGCGTGGGGCTCGTCAACCGTGGTTTTAGCCGCCAAGGAAGCGACCCAGAAGATACCCATAGTTTTTTTCATCGGTGGTGATCCGGTCAGGAACGGGTTTGTCGAAAGTTTTGCGCGGCCAGGGCGCAACATGACAGGCGTCACGGTCACGTCTTCGGAATTGAGCACCAAACGCCTTGAGCTGCTGCATGAATTGATTCCAGCAACAACCTCAATTGCCTTGTTGGTTAACCAGACCAGTCCGCCGACAGCCCGTGGCGATACGCAATATGCGCAGCTTGCCGCAACCTCTCTAGGGAGTCACGTTGCAGGTCGTTAGTGCAAGTAGCCCAGACGATTTCGAGCCCGCCTTCATAAGCGCTAAACGACAGGGTGCCGGAGCACTCCTGCTCGGCACCGATAATTTATTTGGTGCCGAAAGCCGTCGGATTATTGCGTTGGCGATGCGCCATAAAATGCCCACGATGTATCAAAACCGCAGGTCTGCGGTCTTGGGTGGTCTGATCAGCTACGCGGCAAACCTTGCCGATCTGCAACGCCAATGCGGGGTTTACACCGGCCGTATTCTCAAAGGCGAAAAGCCGACCGATTTGCCTGTCCAACAACCAACTAAGTTCGAGTTGGTCCTGAATCTCAAGACCGCGAAGGCGCTTGGCGTTGAGGTGCCATCCTCGATTCTCGTGCGCGCCGACGAGGTGATCGAATGAAACGGCGGGAGTTCATTGCAGGGCTCGGGGCGCGGCGGCGTGGCCGATGGTGGCATGGGGGCAGCAGGGCGAGCGCGTCCGGCGGATCGGCGTTCTGTCGCCCTTCGGTGAAGACGATCCGGTAATTCAAGGCAACTACGCAGCGCTCCGGCAAGGGCTCGAAAAGCGAGGATGGCAGGAGGGCCGCAATCTCCGTATCGATTATCGCCTTGGGGGCGCTCAGGACCAGGTGTCCGTACGCGCAAAAGAACTCATCGACCTCCAACCCGACGTGATCTTCACCAACGGAATTGTTACGACCGCAGCCCTGCA
>JASHRR010000205.1 GCA_030037185.1 Xanthobacteraceae bacterium
CCGCGCCATCCGCGAGGCAAACATCAAGGCAGAGTGAATCCGCGAGGTCGGCTTCGGGTCACTTTCCGACCAAGCGGAGGCTGCGTAGTTGCCCATCGATCGGTCCGGTCCTCCTACATGAGCTGACTTCTGGACATTGCGTTCGTCCGAACAATGCGCTCGGGTCGCTCGCTTGTTTTCTGGTCACTACCGGTCACCCATCGGCAATCGCTTTCCGCCGAAGCACTCGGCGAAAGCCTTCGCGTCTTGCGGCTTGGAGAAGCAGAACACCATGAAGTCGCTGTCATCGCGGCGCAGTGAGTCCGTGAGCTGCCGACAAGGCCGCCGCCGCGGCAAATATCAGCTCACTGTTCTTTAGGCCGCTGCACATACACCCTCACGCGCAGCGCCCAACGCAATGTTAGGCACACTACTCATATTCGCACAGAATTCGCTGAAGTATTTCATCTTCGATCTCGATGGCCTCAGCCGAGCTTAGGCTCTCACCTTTTATGAGAGCGGCCCTGAAATTTCCTAGCACACTAGTACGCGAGGTCATGCTCGACGAAATCGGATACTCCCTGCACGCACAGACAAGGGTGCAGGCGACAGACGCTCTAATCTCGTCGTCGCGCCAACTCAAGCTCCTATATACGGAGTTGGCTGCGTTGAATGCGTCACGTCGCATTTTCTCATTGACTGGCGGGCCTATCGATTGCTCCAGTTTCTTAAGAGCCTTTGCAAGTCGCCTATCTATTCGGTCACACCCCACCCTATAGCAGCACGCAATCCCGAAACGCAGAAATTGTGTGACCGAGAGGGTCTCTATGATTTCGCTTTTGCGGCGGGTCATCGCCGTATCGCCATCAGCCTCGTAACGGGGATGAATCCCACCGCGGCTTTCTCCATGGCAGTGGCCTCGTCAGAGGCCTCTACAGTGCCAAACCAAACAGCTTTGCTTGCGATCTTGTAGATGTTCCAGCTTGTCGGCTTAGGTGGTTCCGGTTTCTTTGCCATGCCGGCAGTATCGGCCGGCCACCCGAATGCGCGCCACCGATCGGGCGTTGCGGAGCACCAAAGCATCTCCATCCGCGAGGGTTGCCGGAAGTGCTGGGGCGGGATTAGGCTGGCCCCCGGCTGAGTCGCTTTCCACCTCCCGGTTTTATGTTGAGGCTGACGCTCGATGACGCTCCGAACGCGCGCGGTTCTCATCCTGGCACTGGCGCTGTTCGTATTCAGCGTGGTCTTCACCATCGCCACGCTGGCCGGGCTCGATATTCCGTTGGCGCTGATTGTCGGCGCGGCTGCGGTCGTCGCAGTGGAGGTCGCCGGAATCGTCATGAGCCTGGTGCCGGCCGCAGCAAATTTAATCGAGGAGGAGCGGCTGACGATAAGGGCGTCCCAGGAAGCCACCTATGCGGCGCTTGCCGATCCGCGGTGGTGGCAGCGCTCACCGGAGATCATGGCGGTGGACGATCTTGTGGGGAAGCCCGGTGTGGTGGGCACGCGCTGGCGAACGACGCTCGCGAACGGCATGGTCTTCACCGTCGAGGTGGTGGCGGCCGAGCCCCCGGCGCGACTCGTGATCCGGTCTCGGCACGAAAACCCGCGTTGGCCACGCCGAGGGTTGGTCATCGAGACGGAGCGGACGCTGGTGGCCATACCCGCGGGGACGGAACTCACGATCCGCGCGGTGATGCATGCTGTCCTCTTGATCCAGCTCCTGACGCGGCTCCAGCGCTCGCGGGCCACGCGCCTGCGCCGCTGGATATACGAGCGATTTCGGGACGAGCTCGAGGTCAAGCCGGAAGAACCGAGAGGTGGCACTCCCAGCTGAACTAATCGCGAGGGGTCTGGACTGCTTGGGTATGGGGAACAAAAAGCGCGTTCAGAGCGCGGCTCCCTCTGGGGCTCATCGATTCCACATCTCGCTCCGCTCGCGCTGCACGGCGATGCTGGCCGGATTGCGGACCTTGATCCAGACTGGACATCGACCGGATCGATATGTGCTGTCGATCCTCTTTGAAACGATGCCCTCTGCGCCAAGCCGGTAGGCATGCGCGAAGACGATAGGGCCGTCCTCCGCGATGTGTTCGTTGAACAGGATGCGGGCCTCAGTATCGCGCAACAGGCGCGCCAGCGCGGCCTTGCGGTCGAGGAATGGGCGATTGCGCATATCCTCGCCGTTATGCTCGATCAGGTCGAAGGCATAGAGGATCGCGGTATCGGCGGCCTTCCGACGGCTCAACTCCTCGAACCGTGACAAGCCGTCAGGCACGAGCACAACCGCCTCGCCGTCAATCGTGAAGCTCCTGGCCTTGATCTGCCCGGCAGTATTCGCGATCGCCGTCAATCGTGCGGTCCAGTCATATGCCTTGCGGCTATAGAGCCGGACTGACGGGCCATCCAGGCGGACGATCATCCGGTAGCTGTCATGCTTCATTTGGTGAACCCAATCAGACCGGAAGGCGGTCTCTCAGCCAAAACGGGCTGAGTCGGAATTATAAAGCCGGGGGGAAGGGGCTTTGCCATGCCTCGCAGTATCGGCCGGGCGGGCAGGATGTCGCCAGCGACCAGGCGTTGCAGAGCCCGATCACACTCGACTTCCTGATTATCGGGGATTGCTGCGCGGCGCATCAGCTGCGGCCGCGAGCGGCGTGCCTTGCTGGTTCCGGTTAATAGGTGAAGAGAAGCTGTAGATCAGCTGGAATGTGTTATCCGACCATCGAAGTGGCGGGTGGAATTCGCTGTGGTGGATCGAAAAGCGCGGAAACTGGCGCGAAGTGAATTCTACTAGATTTTGGTTGACATCGACTCCGCTGACATCTGCCCCCTCTGGCAGCTATTGCATGACACGTCCAGCACCGCAACCGAAATCAAGGATGCGCCCGCTTTCGTGTATCTGACGGCCGCTGTGCTTAAGGCATGCGGCATTGAGCATGGAGTAAATCTACCTCAAGGCCCGATCGCTGAAATTCCCTGAAGCTCTCAACATTGTTCGTGTACTTCATCAGATCAGTAGGGACCTGCTCTAATGGCATGAAGGCCTCTCGATGGCTCTAAAAACCAAACAACCCGATCGACTTCCCCATCGGCTACGAGGCGTACTATGCCAGAGCTTAGACCATCAATCGAGCAATCAGGGTTCTTGTTTATGAACGTTCCTTAGCTCTCGCTGGGTTGCGCCAGCGTGGGCGCCAGCATAAACAGGCAGCGCCGTCGTTACGCTGTAACGTAACCACCGGCTGGTTGCGGTCAGCGATACGGGCGGATTTCCCCATCGGGGCTGAAGCTTGCCAGCGTCATACCTGCCCGAGCAGTGACGTCAGCCGGTCGAGCAACCGCCGTGGCCGCCATTATGACACACGCGCTGCACCGCGCTGCACAGCCATCAGGCTAGCCGCGCGATGCCTGAACTTCATCACGGCTCTCTTGACGCCCCTACCGAGGCCGAGGCCGTCAATCTCGCCAATCCACGTCTGCTTGAAGGCAAGGTTGTAGATCATCCAGCGGGTCGGCAGAACTCTGCCGTCAGCTGCCATACCGGACAGGTGGTTGCGGCTTTGACATGGCCGGCAGTATTGGACACGAGCCCAACAGGGCGCAACGGCGTTCTTTGCGGGCGACCCGGTTCGATCAAGTTGCGCTCGCCGCCGCAGCCACGAGACAGTGTCATCGTTACGCTGTAACGACAGATGGCCTATGGGGCGACGATCCGCCAACAATTCGGACCGCCGCTGCGCGGGCCCGACGCTCGAGCGTGTCGCTGATCCCATCTCCTGGAGCCCTGTCTGCGGCCTTCGCCGGCCGTGGTCTCGGTCTTCCCCAGGTCTTCCCCGCACGGTTTTCTGGGAAGACTTCGTTATGGAAATTTCAGCCTAAGTCTTTGATTTCATTGGCGCGCTCGGAGAGATTCGAACTCCCGACCCTCAGATTCGAAGTCTGCGCAAAGGTTGATTGCGGCGAGATCGCGCCATAAGTAAGGAGCGATCAAGGCCGCCAGCGAACCGCCGCAAACGCCGCATCTGCCTGCGGCTCAACAACTTGCTCTAGACCTACCCTCAGACTTAGCCAACAATTAGCCACAAATAGCGATCGCGAGCGATCGGGAGATGATGCTATGGGATCGACCAAGGATCGACCAC
>JASHRR010000206.1 GCA_030037185.1 Xanthobacteraceae bacterium
GCTGCGCTGGTTTGCGGAGGTGTTGAAAGTCGGAGACGTGCCTGGGCTTGACGTGCCCGGTATCGACTTCCTCTCCCTCGCCAAGGGCTATGGCGTGGAGGGCGTCCGTACCGCTACGGCCGACGGCCTCAAGCAGGCGCTGACAGCTGCGCTCGGCTCGCAAGCTCCAACCCTGATCGAGGTGCCCACCCTCGCTGGGGGATTCTGAGGAAGCCAGCCATCGCTGCTTATCCTGCTTATCTGGCATATAGGACCCATGTGCTGGGGAGCGAGCGCACGGCGGCATTCAGTTCTCCTCGCGTCGCTTTGCTCCCCTCGGGTCCTCGGCGCCCTTTAGACTTAGACGGCCTTTTTGAATTCGGTCACTTGGCCCGGTCGAGCCCATAGGACCAGGTGTGAACGACCGGTTCCTGATTGTAATCCATGGCGGCGATGATGCGCTCCTTAAGACACGAGTCATAATGCACCTCCTCTTAACTCATTGAAAGTTCAAGACCTGCTGATCGGGATTTGGTGTTAGCGGAGGGTTTGATCGCTTGCGGCCATTGAAGTCGGTCAGATCCGCAACCTTGATCACCCAGGGAGCACCTGGACAAACTTGCCGGCCCTTGATGTCGCCACGGCGAAGCATGCGCAGCGCCGTCATATTGCATACCCCGATGATTTTCGCAGCCTCTTCGAGCGTGATCTCGCCGCGTTCAGCCCATTCGCCGTCGCGGTGGCGCGCAATCTCGTGGTGATAGCGGAAGTTGCATACGCGCTGCCTCGTCCACGCACCATATGTGGCCGCAATGCCGATGCGATTGAGTAGGCGTGCAATCTGACAATCCGGCATCAGTCGGGCTAACTCACGCATGAGCAGGATCGTGTCGTGCGGAATGCGTGGATTGGGCTGACCGGCTGCATTCAGCCGCTGCTCCAGGCGCAGCTCAGTATGGTCACCGCCTTGCCAGTGCAGGACTGCATGAATGATCGCGCCGTCGCGACGCACGATGACTTCCGTGAGCGCAGTGCGCAGAATACGCTTGCGCGTTGCAGCCGTCGCGCCGGGATGCAACCAGGCGCGCTCGAGATCGGCACCGAGCGCGATGAGTTTCTGCCGCTCTGCCTCACCAAGCGGCGGCGGACGATGCGCGATCATGGCTGCGATGTCGCTCTCGATCTTGGCAACCGTCTGCAAAGCTTCATTCCATCGGCGCTCCAGCTCGCTGGCGACGAGCCGATTGGCGGGATCAACAGCATCATATTGTCGACGGGCGTGGGCGACCTCATACCGAGCCTGCTGCAGGGAAAGTTCTAGGTGCCGCTCAGCCGCCGTTGTCTCACCCGACTGGGCTTCGATCGCCTTGACTGCGGCTTCCGTGCCGAGTGGCTTGAGGACGCGCAGAACCTCCGTGGCGACCGGCGCGTCAATACTCAATCCACTCACCGATATGCATCGTTTGGTACCGTTGTCCATCACCGCGCCGTCGCAGCAGTAGCGACCAATCTTGCGGCCGTAATGCACATGGAACTTGCGACCGCAGTGGCCGCAGCGCAGAAGTCCAGACAGCAGCAGCTCACCTTCACGAGCTGCTCCGCGAGCCAGCGCGCTGGTCATGCGGGTCGCGTTGTTGGCAATTGTTTTGAGGTTGCGTTCGAACTCATCCCAGCTGATGTAAGCGGCGTGGTGATCCTTGATCAGCACATCCCATTTATCCATCGGCTGGTTCACGCCACGACGAACGCGCTTGCGACCATCCACCACGGTGATGAGGCTCGTCGTGCGTCCGAACGCATAAGCGCCAGCATAAATTGGATTGACGAGGATGTTGTACACGATGCTGTAAGCCGGCAAGCGCCACACGACGCTGTGTGCCTCACCCCCACGCGATTTGACGGGCAATTCGATCCCTTCGTCTCTGAGCCAGATATGCACTTGCCGCACACTCCGGAATTCGGCGAATTTTGTGAAGACGAGTTGAATTGCCTCCTGCACGCGGCTGTCAGGACTCTTCTCGATCTGGCCTCGCCTGACTTTTACATAGCCCGCCGCGACATTGAGAACCAGCACCCCGCGGCGTGCCATCTGGCGCAAGGCCGCCTGCGAGCGTTGACGGAGCAGCGACAATTCAAGTTCGCTCATCGTCCCCTTCATGCCGAGCAGCAAGCGGTCGTTGGGCGAGCGTGGATCGTAGACGCCGTCCTCGTCGACGAGGATGGCGCCGACCAATCCACAGAATTCGATGAGTGTGTGCCAGTCGCGACCGTTGCGAGCGAGACGTGAAGCCTCGATCGCGAACACCGCACCTACACGACCGGCACAGATCGCGGCCAACAGTCGCTCGAAGCCTGGACGCGCTATGCCGTCACCCGATCGCCCGAGATCGTCGTCGATGATCTCGACAGTCGTCCAGCCAAGCTGCTTCGCACGGTCGGCAAGCGAATATTGTCGTCGCTGGCTTTCAAGATTGTGCACCAGCTGATCCGGCGTTGATTGACGGATATAAACGCAAGCGTTGCGCTGTAGATGCTCAGCGGTGATCTTGCTCATGGATGCTCTCCCCACTTCTTACGTTGGCCAGCGTCGCTGCGATCTCGCGGAGCAGAGCTTCCACGAGGCTCACGAGTTCGACCCTGCAAGCCGGGCACAGCTTCACGAGCGGCTTCTCCTCGTCGAACAGGCTTGGTTGCGGATGTTCGGATTTGCGGTCCATTGTAGGCTGTCTCCGCCTCTGATTCGGACAGGAGAAAGCCTAGGAGCGCATCGACCTCGACACGAATCGAGCGCAGAATATGTAGTGGAAAACGCGGCTCATCGCCGATCTCGAAACGAGATGCTGCCGGTTTAGTCATCCATGCCGGAAAGCTCGCGAATGAGCCGTCGGGTTGGACCAGGACAACGAATTCGCAGCTGCCGCGTTCGAACCGCCGTCTGATCCGAACCAGTTCTCCAAAGCGCGGATGGAACCGGTAGGTGATACGAGCTTCTTCTGGCTGTTCGTGGGCAGTATGTCGCCATTCTGTTGAGCTCTTGTTTGGATGCGACACGGATATGACGCAAAACGGAGCGGGCGAGTTTGGAGAAGAAGCCCTCGATGAGGTTGACAGGAGCCGTGGGTGGGGGTGAACGTGAATTCGAAGCGGTGCGCGGGCTGCTCCGCCACCCAGGCTCTGGTCTCTTTTGAGATGTGCGCGGAATGATTATCGGAAGGCGCCAAGCGAAGTTGGCGCGATCAGTCGGTGCAAGTCCGACCCAGGCAATGCCCAGCAGGCAGCCTGGTAGCGAGTGTTGCGTGAGCCGACGGCGACGGCGGCCACGAAGCGTACACAGCGGGTGCGTGGGGTGTGTGAGAGAGCCACGAAATATTTCGCGGTCGTCTAGCATATCCGATGCGCTGCCGGCCGGCAGCCGTGCATGGCGTTAAATTCAAACTCGCGTGCGAAGTCCGCATCAATGCCGGGCGCAGGCGGCAGGGCGGAGTTGAATGCCGCAATCGGCGAAATGCTCAGGCACCCAACGCACAACGAGCGATCCATCGCCTCGGCCGCACACGCCGCCAGCTGCTGGAACAACTTGGATCAGCCGGCATCCGTCATCCCTCAACTGCGGTCGCGTGCGCGGTCGATCCGGTCGATCTCTTGAAAATGACGAGCAGCGCAAACAGAGCCAGCGTGGCGATCAGCAGCAGCTTGTAATCATCAATATACGCAATTACTTGCGCCTGCTGCGTGACCAGGGCATCGAGCGCCGCTCGGCCGGCATCGGTAATGGGGCTCAAAAATTGTCTGACGGTCGGATCGTCGAAGGCGCGATTGACTGGGGTGACGTATGCCGAGATGTCAGCGTGGTTGACCTCGGTGTTGGTGGTCAACAACGCGGTGAAGGCGGAAATGCCGACGCTTGAGCCCAAGCTACGCGAGAGGCTGAAAATGCTCGCGCCATCCGCGCGATCCGGCGGAGAGAGCGTGGATAAGGTGACGGCACTCATGGGGACAAAGAGAATGCCGAAACCTGCGCCTTGCAACAGCCCGGCAATGATAATTTCCTGCGCTGGAACGTCTGGGGTCCATCCCGTCATCACATAGAAGGCCCAAGCGGAAAACCCAAGGCCAACTGCCAGCAGCAGACGTGTATCGACCTTTCCGACGAACCGGCCGACGACCAACGTGGCCACCATCGTTCCCACGCCACGCGGTCCCATCACCAAACCGGCGGTGAAAACCGGGTAGTTCATGAGGTTCTGCAGATAAGGGGGCTGCAGCGCGAGCGAGGCGTAAAGCGTGATGAAGGCGACAAGGCTGAAGATCACGCCGGCGGAAAAATTGCGATCGCGAAACAGCGCCGGCCGCATGAAGGGCCGCTCGGCTGTGAAGGTGTGAACCAGAAACAGATAGAACGCCGAGCCAGCAACGAGCGCTTCAATGACGATTTCGCTTGAACCAAACCAATCCTTGATCTCACCGCGGTCCAGCAGGATCTGCAGCGCACCAATTGCCAGGCTGAGAGTGCCAAAGCCAAACCAGTCAAATTTATGCGGTTCGCTTCGTGGGCTCTCTGGCAGAAAAACGATCATGCCTAGAGCGGCGATGGTTCCCAGCGGGCCGTTGATATAGAACACATAACGCCAACTGTAATCTTGCGTCAGCCAGCCGCCGAGCACGGGGCCGAGCACCGGACCGACTACAACGCCAAGGCCGAACAGCGCCATCGCGAATCCGTGGCGTTCTTTCGGGTAAATTGTCAGCAAGACTGTCTGCGACAGCGGTATCATCGCAGCCCCGAACGCGCCCTGCACCAGCCGGAAAAGGACAATCTGTGTGAGCGACTCAGCCATTCCGCAGAGCATGGAGGCGATCGTGAAGCCGAGCGTAGAGATGATAAACAACCGCTTGAGACCAAAGCGCGCAACCAGAAAACCGGTCGGCGGCGTCATGATCGCAGCCGCGGTGATGTAAGAGGTCAGCACCCAAGTGATCTGATCCGGGCTTGTCGCGACGCTTCCCTGCACATAGGGCAAAGCGACATTGACAATTGTCGTGTCGAGCGTCTGCATCGTCGCTGCAAGCAGCACCAGGACCGTGGTCGTGCCGCGATTGCGTTGGGTTGCGTTTTCGGCCATGGTACTACTCCGATAAGAACGATCAAAACAGTGCAGTCAGGAGGTGCGGCAGGCCACGCGTGTGGCCGGTATCAACATCGATTTCCACGCTCATCCCGGTCCGCAGCGGCGGCATCAGGCGATCACTCGTGTCGATGCGCACGCGCAGCGGGATTCGCTGGACGACCTTGACCCAGTTGCCGCTCGTGTTCTGCGCTGGCAGAAGCTGGAATTCCTGTGCGCCGGCCGGGCTGATGCTTTCAACGATGCCATGCCATTGGACGCTGGGATAAGTATCGACGTTCACCGTCACCGGCTGTCCTGGACGCACATAGGTCATCTCGGTTTCTTTGGGATTGGCCTCGACCCAGGCGTGGTCGGTGGCAACCAGGAAGAACGCAGTCACTGAGGCTGCCAGAAACTTGCCCGGTGCGATTGCGGGCACGTTTGTGACGGTTCCAGCGAACGGCGCCTTCACCACCGTGTGGTCAAGCTCGCGTTGAGCTTCATCGACCTTTGCCTTGGCCTCCAGGTATTGCGGATGCTGCGCGGTCTCGATATCGGCATTGCCGCCGAGCCGGGCCAATTGCGTTGCCGCCTGTTGCTCCAGCGACTCAAGCTTACTCTTGTCGTTGAGCAGCGTGTAGTGCGCGTTATCGAACGTAGCCTTTGACGCCGCGCCAGAGGGCAGCATCATCTTTTGACGATTGAAATTGATCTGGTCGAGATCGACCTGCGCCTGCTCGGCCGTAACGTCGCTGAGCACGCCCTTGTAACCTTGCTTCAGTGCATCGATCGACAGCGCAGTCTCGGCGAGATTTGCTTTCGCGTTGTTGAGCGCGATTTGGAACTGGAGCGGGTCGAGCCGGTAAAGAACCTGCCCTGCCGATACATGCTCATTGTCGTGGACACCGATATCCTGAACGATACCGGAAACGTCGGTTGAGATGCCGACCTTGTCGGCGTCGACATAGGCATCGTCTGTCGACATGAACCGGCCACCGGTCGCGTACCAGTAAGCGCCGACACCCGCAGCGATCGGCAGCAGGGCGAACAATGCCCATCGGACCCTCTGCCTTCCCGCCGGACGCGACGGGCGATTTTCAGCGGCTGCCGTCGCGTCGGCCCGCTTCTCAAGCGGCGTGATCGAGGGCAGTTCACGACGCTCGATGCGCAACTCAGCGATTCTGTCAGCAGCCGGCGAGCTGCTTTCGACTTCACGCTGCAACTGCACTCGTTGATCATTCGAACGCTCAATTTTCTCAGCTTTAAGCATGAGGAAGCTCCCGGCTGTTGGTTTTCGAAAGCGCTGCGTTCGAGCCGGGCTCCGGGTAACCAAGACCTACGCTCGTCTCGGGACATCGCCTCCCGAAATCAAATATGCGAACGCCGCCAACCTTTTTTAATCTGGTGGAATTGGAATGCTTTGTTCGTCACTGCTGAACAATCGACGTCGAGCGCGCCACCCGATCGGCACGAGGTTGTCACTGATGTGTTCGGTACGATCCGTTACCTATGTGTCCGGGCTGGACAAACACGGGCGTGCCTAAGGCGGCGTTCGGATTTGCACCGGGGACCGCGCGGCCGAGCCCGCGGACCCCCGCCAACGGCCGGTGCCCGAGGCCAGGTCAGGATGGGGGACTTCGGCGCCGGGGCGCCGGGCAAGTAGTAGCGTTCCCGGCTCGTGCCACAGCGCTAGCGGCTTCGGGCCGGCGGAGCTATCGCAGGCAGCCCATCGAGCTTGACGCGCAGTTTTTCGTAGACGGCACTCAGCATCGGCGCTTCATCAATGTGCTAGGGTTGGCACACCTCAGAGCCCCTCAGACGGAGTGCGGTGCCCCGGGGGCGCCTTCGAGGCACAAGCCGGCGCCGCTCGTTGGCGGGACTCGCGATCGCGATGGCGTCGTCCGGCAGGGCTTTGCCGCCCCCGCTTGGCGACGCGCAGCCTCACGGCTTGGTCGCGCCAGTCAGGTTGAAGATCAAGGCACGCAAACTCGCCATCGCGATGGCGAAGCGAAATTCCGTCATCTCGTAGAGCGTGAAGGATGACGCTCCGGCTTCCCGTGCGGGAAACGTCCTGACGCAGCGCGACGTCGTCGTCTCCGGCCGGCGTACCGCCTCACCGAGCGCGGAGGTGCTGCTGCCGTTTGCCCGCTCGCCATCGCGAAAACCCCCGGCGCGCGCCACTGCCACGAGAGCGTCCAGGTAACCCAACCGGTCTTAGACCGGCGTGCGGAAGAACGTAGAGTGGGCAGGGAAATTCTTGAACGTGTCGGCCGGCACGCCGAAATTGTTGGCAAGCAGGTGCGGCGGGCTGGCGGCGATCCAGTCGGTCAGCGAGATTTCTTCGTAATGGCCACCGTCGAAGGTAAGAACGATTTCCAGATCCTCGGTACCGGTATTGCGAATCGCATGGCCGTAGCCGGCCGGCAGATATGCCACGTCGCCAGGCTTGAAGTCCGCCACCTTGCTGCGCCCACCGGAGCCGAACAGCAGCACCTGGGCTTGGCCTCGCAGATAGTAGTGCCATTCGTTGGCGTTTGGATGCCAGTGCAGCTCGCGCAGCGCGCCGGGCCTGATCGTCATCAGGCCGCCTGACATGCCCTGCGAGACCGGAAACTCCTTCGCCGTCGCAAGGTACAGCATGCCGCCAGGGAATTCGTGCGTTGGCTGCTGCTGCATTAGGCTGTACTTGTGCGACTGTGCAGGCGGCAGCATAGATTCCTTCGCCTTATCCGCAGGCAGGATGTCACCTGCCATGATGTAGGTTTCGCCCTTGGGGAACTTGATGAAGATTTCCTTCGGCACGCCGAAATTGTCGGCCAGAATGTCTTGTGGCGTCAGACTCACCCAGTCGGTGATCGAGAACGTGCCGTGCTCGGAGAACGCGCCGTTGTCGAACGCCAGGATGAAATGGCAGGGCTTGTCGCCGATTGTCTGGATCGAATGGCCGTGCCCCTTCGGGAAATACCAGATGTCGCCGGGACGGAAGTTTGCAACTTCCTTCGTACCGTTCGGGTCGATCACCATGACCTGGCATTCGCCGTCGATGATGAAGGCCCACTCGGTGGCGATCGCGTGCCAGTGCAGTTCACGCGACGCACCGGGGTTCAGGTACATGTGAACGCCGGCGATGCCTTTGCTAATGGGAAAGCCTTCGACCGCCGCCTCCTTAGCCCAGCCGCCAGAGGTGACTTTCGGCTTCGAGCCGTCGAGCGAGTAGCGGAAGTCCGGCATGGCCTCGATGTCGCCGGGTTTATGCTGCACCACGGATTCGCCGGGCGGGAGCCGCACGGCGTTGCGGCCGAAGCCGCCGTCCCCAGGACTGAAAACCGGCGCTTCTGCTCGCGCAAGATGCGTCAGTCCGACAAGTCCACCGGCACCAACCATTGCGGTGCCGAGAAAATCACGCCTGTTGGATTTCATTTCCATCCCAGCACGCCCCCCAGGGTTACGTCCCGGTATAGCTGACCGGGCGCGGTTGGCATGAGGTATACCAGAGGGGCCGGCAGATCAATCAGGCACCCGCGGATTCCGTTGCATTCGAAAAATCTCCCCTTGCCAGTGGTTATCGACCCCGAGGCGAGGCGTCCTCGATCCGGCCGCAGCGCCACGTCCCCAACTCGATCACCACGATCCGTCGCGAGCTGGCCGCCGCGATTGCGAACAGACTTCACAGATGCCCGCACTGTGTGCTCCGCATTCGCAGCAGTCAGAGATGGAATTTCTGAAACATTATATTATCTGTCCGGCCCTTATTGCGCCCAATAAATGGCTATGCAGCCATTCGCCGGAGTGGGACAAGGATTTGGGGCTTGAACTGTGCTTTAAGGCATTACGCGAGGCAGCCCACCATCTGATCGGAGGGCGGTTAATCGCCCATCGTGTGATCAAAGAGCATTGGGAGCGCAAGAACGACTAAGAACGTCATTGCCCTCCAACGACGACTGCGACCACCCAATGTTGTAATCGAAGCTTGTGGAGTAGCGACCCCGCCGGAAGACCGAATACGATGAGGACAACGCCCCAGAGTACGAAAAATATCGCGAAGAAAAAGGGATCTCACGCCAGCGAAACCCTCAGACTTCGACCCCAAAATAAACAGTGAGTGATTACAACGGCTCGTGCTGTTTGTGGGCCTGCCCCGCGTCGTACTCCGGCGCCTATCCCGCAGGGGTTGTACCCGCGCCCCCTGGGGAGACCTTGTTTTTACCGGGTGGGCGAGCCGGCCCGGGTGGTTGGCTTGCGTTCGGGGTTGAGCTTTTTTCTTCCTTTGAGAGCGCGCGCGCCAGAAATTAAGTTGTCCGGCGTTAGAGCGCACGCCCGGATCTGCGCGCGGGCGGAGAGTCTCGTCCGCGACCATTGGGCCGCGGGGTCCCAGGCTCGCGGCGCGCGCGGAATTGAGATAGCCTTGCGCCTAACGCCACAAAAAATCGCATCCAACATTTGTTGGAGCCGGGAGGACAAGACGTCATGATGGATTTCGTGATCCGTACATATTCGTTTGCCGCAGCAATGGCCTTATTGGCTGGAGCCTCGCCTTCCTGGTCGCAATCCGGCCCGCAGCTGTCGACCTGCGAGGCTCCCAAGGCAGCGGCCTGCGCGGCGGTGCGCGGTGACCGAGCCGAAGGTTGGGTGGCGCAGAGCCGGGCGGAAGTGATGGCG